>PXCO01000374.1 GCA_003565295.1 Cyclobacteriaceae bacterium | reverse complement strand
TGTCCCGAACTTGTTTCGGGAACTTGTCCCGATCTTCGGGATAGCCTGCCCCTGCCTGCCCCGAACTCGATTCGGGGAACTCGATTCGGGGAACTTGCTTCGGGGAACTTGCTTCGGGGGACTTGCTTCGGGGGAATCTCGCATCTCCCCGATAGCCATCGGGGCATCCCAGTGTGTGACGCTCGATTTCATGTTTCAAAAACGCAAAAAGGGCTGAATTATCAGCCCTTTTGTTTATCCCTTTTTCGGCATGGTGCCAAATACGTAGTCCCAAATCGGTGTGCTCACACCGAAGGCCACGTCCGGATCCTTGTAGTGGTGAATGGCGTGGTTTACCCAGAGTACCTTCAGGAAATTCTTAGGGGGTTGGAAGGCATGTACGATATAATGCACTCCTAAATAAGCTGCATAACCCGCCAAAAACCCGGGCAGGAAATAATACGCGTATTCCCCCATAATTAAATAGAATAGAAAATAAAGTATGGCAGCATACAATCCTGAAATGAAAGGGGGCATGGCAAGCCTGTCTTTGTCCTTGGGATAGTCATGATGAACCCCGTGTACGGAATACTGCAATTTGTCCTTCCACTTAGTATCGGGGACCATGTGGTAGAGGTACCTATGCATAAGGTATTCCACAAAGGTAAAAGCCATAAAACCACCCAAAATCAAAATTAAGGCAAATCCAAAACCTATATTCGTAGTAGAAATCCCATAATAAAGGGAATAGGTGCTCACACCTAAAAACATGGCTATGGGTATACTGATATGAGTCCTACTTATTCTTTCCAATGTGGGATTAGCAAACATCTTTGCCGTACCATTGTTGTCGGGCCTATCCAGTCTTCCGATTTTTTTCATTTCCTCAATGTTTTAAAAACCTGCTACTCTTAAACAATTTTTTTATAGGGATATTCAACAATAATTGTACCCCAGATTAAACCTACAATATTCTTGCCGTTTAATTTTTATGTTGAAACGTTCTTTAGCCCTCTCCGGGTTTCAAAAAAATGGAAATAAAATTATGATTCTCATCATTTACTCCAGGCAAGCAAGGATTTTTCTATGGTTTTCAGATAAAAAGCTTCATAAAGCGGAAGCACTTTGGTGACATCAAAATCCTTGGCCCTATTTAGTGCATTCTTCTTAAATCCTGGCAAGTTATGGTCGTCCAAAATCTCTAATGCACGGCTCGCCATATCGTCCACATCCCCCACTTTACATACATACCCCGTTACCCCATGGACATTCAATTCGGGAATACCACCAGCATCGGAGCTCAACAAAGGCACCTCACAGGCCATGGCTTCCAGGGCTGCAAGGCCAAAACTTTCCTTTTCAGAAGGCATCATGAACAAGTCAGCCACTGACAATACTTCTTCTACAGCATCCAGTTTCCCTAAAAACCTGACGTCCTCACAGGTGCCCAGCTCCCTGCACAGCCTTTCCATCTTGTCTCGTTCTGGCCCATCTCCCACCAGCAGCAGCTTCACCGGCATGATCTTTCTTACTTCATGGAACACGCGGATCACATCCCCCACTCTTTTCACTTTTCGGAAATTAGACGTATGCACAATCAATTTCTCTCCATTAGGACAAATAGCCTTTTTAAAATGGTCTTTCCTCTGGCGCTTAAATCGCTCCAGGTCAATAAAATTAGGAATTACCTCTATATGTTTACACACCTGGAAATGTTGCAATGTGTCCTTTTTGAGGTCCTCGGAAACCGCAGTAACACCATCTGAATGATTGATGCTAAAGGTAACCACAGGCTCATAACTGGGGTCCTTACCCACTAAGGTGATATCGGTACCGTGCAAGGTGGTCACCACCGGTATATGAATCCCTTGATCTTTTAATATTTGCTTAGCCATATATGCCGCACTGGCATGCGGGATGGCATAATGCACATGCAGCAAGTCTAGCTTTTCATATTTAACTACATTCACCATCTTACTGGCCAAGGCCAACTCATAGGGGGCATGCTCAAAGAGCGGATAACTCTTAATATCCACTTCATGGTAAAAAAGGTTCGGGCTAAGGAAGTCCAATCGGGTAGGTTGACTGTAGGTGATAAAATGAATTTGGTGCCCTTGTTTGGATAGGGCTTTTCCCAGCTCAGTGGCCACTACACCACTCCCACCGAAGGTAGGGTAACAAACAATCCCTATTTTCATTTGGTTTTAGTTAGTATGGATAGTTGATTTAACACTTTTCTTTACCTAAATCGTTCAATTATTCGCCAAAAGTAAAGGCTGCGAAATAGACCTGTAAATGATGTCGTGAATAGCCCCTCTCAGCTTTTCCTTGGTTATCAAATTGTTTCCGGCATCAGGGTGAACCCTGTTGGATAAAAAAACATACACCAGACCCTGATCGGGATCCGCCCAAGCTGCTGTACCGGTGAACCCCGTATGGCCAAATGTATTCCTCGAGGCCAGCTTGCCTACAGCCCCCCTTTTATCCACATTTGGCTCAGGTTTGTCCCAACCCCATCCCCTTCTGCTATGGGCAGACTGGTTTTCGGTAAACAAGCTCACTGTCTCGGGTGCTAATAATTGTAAGCCTCCATAATTACCTCCCTGAAGCATGGTCTGCATCACCACCGCCACATCATGAGCTGTACCGAAGAGACCGGCATGTCCTGCCACTCCCCCATACATGGCTGCACCAGGATCATGCACATGTCCATGCACCAGGGTCTTTCTGTAGATCCTGTCCAGTTCCGTAGGCGCAATTTGAGATTTATCGAAACGTTTCAATGGATGAAAACCCATTCGGTTTAGTCCAAGAGGGTCGTAGAAATTTTGTCTCATGAACTCGTCGATGGATTGCCCGGTCATACGCTCCACCATCCTATGCAAGAGATACATCCCCACGTCTGAGTACAGATAGGTATACCGACTCCCCAATTTCCCCGTCCTTCTGAGATCAGAAGCAATTGTCCAATGCCAGACACTGTCCGGGAGTGAACGATTCCCCCAAATTCCGTCCGCTATCGGATAGGGATACTCCTCAGAGTTCCGATTGCCGTAAAAACCTGGCTTCCATTCCTTGCCTTCCATGGTCAATGAATAATGCGGGATCCACCCCACAAGCCCTGCCTCATGCGTCATGATGTCGGCAAGTTTAAGGCTATACTTGTTGGTCCCATCAAGTTCCTGCAGATACTCACCAATGTTCTTATCCATTTCTATCATCCCCCTACTGTGCAGAAACATCATCATCTGTGTGGTGGAAAGCACCTTGGTAAGTGAGGCCAAGTCATAAATGGTTTTGGGGGTAACGGGCTGATTCTGTCCATAATCCGTATACCCATAACTTTTTTCAAATACTACATGCCCGTTTTTTGCAACCAAAACCGTACCGCCCGGAGTGGCTTTCCTCCGAATAGCCTCTTCCATAAGGCGGTCTATTTCCATAAGCCTTCTAGAATCCATACCTTGATTTTCCGGGGTACTATAGGCCAACCTCCCCAAAGAATTAACCTGTTCGCCTGCTCCGATCAAGAGTTTTTCACCGATGGTTACCGGTAGGGTACCAGTGGCGGGACGAGCTCCAAAAAGAACCTGGGGGACCAGTTTTTCAGTAAATTCATTTTCTTCATATGCCAAAACTAGGTTGGGAAGGTCCTGAAATTGGCCGGCTCCATAGGCATTGCCGAAAACCACGGTTATCACATTATGCTTTTCGTTCAAACGCTTAACAAAATCCACGTCAGAGGCTTGTATGCCGAAATTTCTTCGGGGATTATTGCTCATCCCCATAACTCCCACCACGATTGTGTTATAGGATTTCAAGTTTTCTTCCATAGCCTTGTAATTGGCCGGGCCGCTTGCTCCTCTCATCGTATAATGGGTAAATGCCCCATATTTATCCAAATGCCCCTTAAAAACTTCCCCACGCCCTCCTATGGTTAATGAAGCCATGTTTCGAAGATCCAGGTGTTTTAGAGGGATTACGTTTTCGCCATTTTTTGCCACCGTGATACTACTGGCATATAATTGCTCAATCAACGCCTTGGTGCCAAAATTGCTGATCCTTTCCACTAATCTCTCCGGATTTACCGGTTGTTTTTGGTGAAGTCCCGCCCAATATTTTGCAGCCAAGATTTTGCGGATCCTTTGGTCCACCTCCTCTCTGGACAGTTCCCCGTTTTCTATCGCTTTCATAATGAGAGCCTTGGATTTGGGCACATCCTCGGCGTAAAGCAACACATCGTTCCCTGCCTTAAGCGCCAATAGATCTACCTCCCCAGGTGGGTAAAGATTGCTGACCCCCTTCATGTTAAGTGCATCGGTAAAGATCAACCCTTTAAAGCCAAGGTCTCTTTTCAAAAGGTCATTCACCACAGCAGGGGATAAAGTCGTGGGCTTCTTGGCCTCGCTTCCTAAGCTGGGCACGTGTAAATGAGCCACCATCACGCTCATCAGCCCCTCATTGATCAGCTCCCGGTAAGGGTAGAGATCAATATCATGAATATGCGCACGGGTATTATGAATCACAGGAGTAGCATAGTGAGAGTCCACGTTCGTGTCCCCATGACCTGGGAAATGCTTGGCATTGGCCATCACTCCATGGTCTTGCATACCCCGCATATAGGCCAGAGATTTTCGACTTACAAGGCTTTTTTCCTCGCCAAAAGACCTGTAACCAATGACCGGGTTGTCAGGGTTAGAATTCACATCTACCACTGGAGCAAAATTGATATGCATGCCCATTTCCTTGAACTGCCGGGCTATTTCCTTACCCATTTCATAAACCAACCTGTCATTGCCACCTGCTCCAAGTGTCATCTGCTTTTGAAATTGCAACACACTGTCGAGACGCATTCCAGGGCCCCATTCGGCATCCATGGCAATAAATAGGGGCACTTTCGAAACCTTCTGGTAATGATTGGTGAGATGAGCTTGGCGCACAGGACCTCCTTGAAAAAATATCAACCCACCAAGCTTTTCCTCTTCCACCAACCGGGTGATTTCTGCCTGGTGGCGATGATCTTTATTTGAATAGGCTGCCACCATAAACAATTGCCCCAGCCTATCCTCAAACCGCATGCTATTGAATACAGAGTCCACCCATTGCTGTTGGGAGTTTTCATCTTTGCTTATTAAAGGATCCGGGGAATCAAAACCAACCACCGTCACTGACCAACCCAATGTCAGACAGCTCAACAAGGTTAAAAAAACCATACAAACTTTTTGGCACATGTGAGCGTTAAAATTTTATCTAATCTATTTTACGTTTAAATTTGTGATGAGCAACCGCCTTATCCAAACGTACACAAAATGATTGCTTCAACCTATAAAAAATTTATAAACTGAAGCAATTTTACATTAGTAACGTAATTTATGAAGATTAAGCTGTAAGATCCACGAAAATTATCGGACAAATGGCTGTTGGAGGTGCCCATAGGCGCCAGTGATAGTGTGTCTTTTTCGGAATAGTGACCAATCTCCTGAGTGAAAGGACACAATAAAACCGCAAATATAATATGAAATTCCCATCTATATTCAGAGTAAATCAACCCCAAAAGTTCAACCTCTCTCCCCGCCATTATGACCCCGTAAAAGAAGAAATCGAAGAGCGAACCTCTCGTATTAAAAGAGAGCTAGAAGAGCAAGGCGTACTTAACCCAGAAGGCAACAGAAGAAGTGATGACATGCCCAGGCATGGATCCTCCATCAGAGGAGCCTTTACCCAGGGAAGCCCTATCCGGCGAAAGCCCAGCAGCATCCTTGAAAGCGCCGGCCTACTTAGGTTGGTCATTTTGCTCTTTTTGATTGGCGGGTTTGGAGGGTATATTTATCTGGGACCTGATATACTTTATTATTTCCTCTATATAGGGGGGGGAGCCGCACTATTGGTTGGACTTTTCAGGCTTAAAAATGTGGGTAAAAAATGAATGATCTGATCCAACTCCTGCCCGATGCCATTGCCAACCAAATCGCAGCTGGGGAGGTAGTTCAAAGACCCTCCTCAGCACTCAAAGAATTGATGGAAAATGCCATAGATGCCCAGGCCAGTCAGGTTGAGGTGGTAATCAAAGATGCGGGCAAATCACTGATTAAGGTAGTGGATGATGGAATGGGCATGTCTGTAACCGATGCCCGAATGTCCTTTGAGAGACACGCCACTTCCAAAATAAAGAAATCAGACGATCTGTTTTGTATTCAGACATTTGGGTTTAGAGGGGAGGCACTGGCGTCCATCGCCGCTGTGGCACAAGTGGAGATGCGCACCAAAAGGGCCAGCGATGAGCTAGGCACCCTGATCTGCATTGATGGGTCAGAGGTGAAAAAGCAAGAGCCGCTGGTCTGCCAAGACGGTACTTCCATTTCAGTGAAAAACCTTTTCTTCAATGTTCCTGCTCGAAGGAACTTTTTAAAATCCAACCCTGTAGAAATGAGGCACATAGTGGATGAGTTCCAACGGGTTGCCCTTGCCTATCCTGAAATCAGTTTTTCCCTGTACCAAAACGATATGAGGCTTTTCAATTTGCTGCCGGGGAAACTGAGCAAACGAATTGTCGGCATTTTTGGCAATGCTTATAAAGAGCAACTGATGGTGTGTCAGGAGGACACACAGCTTCTAAGAGTGAAGGGGTATATTGGCAAACCTGAAAGCGCCAAAAAGACAAGAGGTGAACAATATTTCTTTGTCAATAACCGCTACATAAAAAGCAACTACCTGCACCATGCGGTAAGTACTGCCTATGAAGGGCTCATGGCCTCTGATCAACACCCATTTTATGTGTTGTTTTTGGAAATTGATCCCAGGCACATCGACATCAATGTACACCCCACCAAAACGGAAATTAAATTTGACGATGACCGTACAGTATACGGCTTGTTGAGGTCTGCAGTAAAGCAAGCATTGGGAGCACATCATGTTATGCCCACCTTAGATTTCAGCCTGGATGTGAACTTTACCGAAACCTGGAAAAACGATGCCTCCAAGAAGCAAGACGTACAGGCTGAAAATTCCTATAAACAATATAACAGTCCCGCATTTTCAAAAAAAGATCCTTCGGGTTGGGAAAAACTGTTCGAGGGAAAACCCGGAGATGAAAGATTGCCTTCGGAAGAAGAAATGTTGGCCGAAAGGGAAGCCGCTTCCAAGGAGACCCTAACCTTTGAAAGCAAGGCGAATAAGAATGAAAGTAATGAGATAGGCCTAAAAGAAAACTCCGAGACTGGTACCACCTTTCAGATAGAATCCAGGTACATTGTCACGCAAATGTCCTCTGGCTTACTTATCTTTGACCAGCAGGCACTGCATGAGCGGGTGCTTTATGAAAAGTACAGGTACCAACTTGATCAATCTAAGGGCAGCTCCCAACAATGTTTGTTCCCTCAGCAGATCAAGCTCAGCCCCTCGGACTTTGCTCTTTTCGTCGACTTAAAAGACGAATTGGCTAGCTTGGGGTTTCTGGTGAGTGTCTTTGGAAAGGACACAGTAGTGATCAATGGAGTGCCCGCCGATATCACCATTACCAATGAAAAGGCCCTGTTTGAAGGCCTTCTGGAACAATTCAAGCATTTCAAATCCGAGCTTTCCCTGGATAGAAGAGAAAATTTGGCCCGTTCCTTAGCCAAAAGGTCCTCCATCAAGAAAGGGACAAAACTGGCTCAAACCCAAATGGAGAGTTTGGTGGGGCAATTATTCGCCTGCCAAAACCCAAATTACAGTCCGTCGGGGAACAAAACCTTTGTCAAATTGGATATAAATAGAATAAATAGTTTTTTCAATCATTCCTAAAAGTAGCTGTTATGTTCAGAGCCCTTACTCCTGTGGTAAAAAACCTGCTGATCCTCACCATAGGAATACATGTCATCACCGCATTTTTCATGCCTCAGCTGACGAGTTTGTTCGCTCTTTATAATATAGAGTCCAGGTTTTTCTTGCCTTTTCAGTTTGTTACTTACATGTTCATGCATGCGGATTTTTGGCACCTATTCAGCAACATGTTTGGGCTCTTCATTTTTGGTCCATTATTGGAGCAATTCCTGGGCCCCAAGAAAATCCTCATCCTCTGGATGGTGTGTGGGGTGGGATCAGGCATCCTTTACTCAGGGTACAATGCCGTGAAAATGCACAGCCTCAGCCAAAAAATAGAACAATTTTCCGAGAATCCAGATCCTGACAAGTTCAGTAGCTTTGTGGCTGACAACAGGCACTTATTCAATGCCGGCATCTATGATTTCATAGACAGCTACAGCCGAAACCCTGACAATGCTGAACTAAAGGATCAAGCTCAACGCTACATGCTACGGATCAGGGACCGGCAGGCAAACATCCCTATGGTGGGTGCATCTGGCGCACTATTCGGCGTGCTAATTGCCTTCGGAATGCTGTTTCCCAATACTCAACTGTTTTTGCTTTTCCCTCCAATGCCCGTAAAAGCAAAATACCTGGTGTTGTTTTATGGACTATACACAGTATATCATATATTTGTAAGTAATCCCGCAGACAACGTCGCACACTTTGCCCACCTGGCCGGTTTGGCTATAGGTGCGGTATTGGTGACGATATGGAAAAGAGATAGACGTAATTTCTACTGATTATGTACGGAGGATTTTGGTATAACCTGAAGAATGCCTTTACCCACACAAATAATGGCCTTTATAAACTATTGGCCATTAATCTTATTGTGTACCTTGGCTTGATGGTCCTTCGGGTATTCCTCACCTTAGGCGGGGCAGGGGAGTTTTACAGGGCATTGATGACCTATTTGATGATGCCTGCCTCAATTAGTTATTTCCTCAGCCAGCCGTGGACATTGTTCACCTATATGTTCCTACATGAGGGATTTTTTCATATCCTCTTCAATATGTTGTTCCTTTATTGGTTTGGCCTTTTGCTTAATGATTTCCTGGGGAGCAGGAAGTTGGTGAACCTTTACATTTTAGGCGGCATAGCAGGTGGGCTCCTATACATGGTGATTTACAATATCGCCCCGTATTTTAGCGAGCGAATAGGTGGTGCCTTGATGCTAGGGGCCAGTGCGGGGGTATATGCTGTGGTGGTAGCTGCGGCCACCCTGCGTCCGGACACCGAGTTTAGATTAATTTTACTGGGACCTGTTAAAATCAAATATATCGCTATTTTCTATGTCCTCGTTGCATTTGCAAATTCCGCTGGTAGTAATGCCGGAGGTGAACTTGCCCACCTTGGAGGTGCAGCCTTAGGTTATTTTTACATTTTACAATTAGGCAAAGGAAGGGACATCGGTATGCCCATTCAAATGGTGGGCAGGTTTGTTGAAAACCTCTTCACCAAAAAGCCTAAGGTTAAGGTAACCTATCGCAGAAGCTCCCCCAGTGCTTCCCAACCTAAAACACGCACAAAACCAGCCGGTGGGAGTTCTTCAGAAAGTACCCAGGAAGAAATCGATAAGATATTAGACAAAATTGCGGAAAAAGGATACGACAACCTCACCAAGGAAGAAAAAAGGAAACTGTTTGATTTCAGCAACAAATAAAGTTGCTCTTTAAATGCCAATTGCTGACTTATATTGTTGAATGCCCAGATCGGTGAGATAAGGCAATAAGATGGAGAATACCAGTTTGCTATAGTAGTCAGGTTTAAATTCTTTTTCACCAAAAAACAAAAAATTATTGGTAATCCAATAGTCGGAAAGCATGGTCATCTGATTGGCCAGATTGCTATATTGGCCCGCAATGATCTCACCCCTGAGCACTTCTTGCTGCTCCAACAATTGAAATAAATGGATCAACTGAACCTTGCGTAGTGATAAAAGCTCAAAATACCTGTCTTTGATTTCTTCCACACTATTGATTATCTGATAAAAATCCAAAAAAATAAATTTGTATTTCACCTGGATTTCAAAAGAGGCTTGGGTGATTTGCAATAAATTTACCAATGAGGGGTTTTCCTTATCAATTTTTGAAGAAGCCATGTCCGACTCCCCGCAGCATTCCTGAAACAGGAAAATCACCAGCTCATTCTTATCCGAAAAATACTCCTTGAAATTATCAAAGCCAATATTTATCCCTTCTGCGATGCCTTTCCAGTCGGATTTAGCATATCCATATCGATTCAATACCTTAAGTGCTTTTAGCGCGATCTCCTTTTTGTTCATTTTTCATGCATGAAATTGCATTTCAAATATAGAAAAACAAATGGACTAGAAAAACCTTTATTCCTGCAGGTGTTTGTTTGCAAGTTGCCCACAAGCAGCATCAATATCCTGGCCTCTGGATTTCCGTACCTTTGCCACTACCCCTTCCTGCTCCAATACGTTAATGTACATTTGTACGTTTTCGGGATCTGCTTGCTGGTACTCCCCTTCGTCAATCGGGTTATATTGGATAATATTCACCTTAGATGGAATAACCTTACAAAATTTGGAAAGGGCCTTTGCATGCCGGATGTCATCGTTTATGCCCTTCCAAATCACATATTCATAGGTCACCTTCTTCTGGGTTTTCTGATACCAGAACTTCAAGACCTCGGCCAAATCCTCCACGGGATTGGTGTCATTGATGGGCATTAACCTACTTCTGGTTTCATTTATGGCAGAATGCAGGGATACCGCTAGGTTAAATTTCACCTCATCCTCTGCCAACTTTCTAATCATTTTACAAACCCCCACGGTGGACAAGGTGATACGTTTGGGGCTTAACCCTAAACCCTCAGGGGAGGTAATCTTGTCTATGGCCTGAATCACATTGGCATAATTCAACAAAGGCTCACCCATTCCCATGAACACGATATTCGTAAGAGGCCTGTCAAAATATTCCATGGCCTCATCCCTTATAGCTACCACCTGGTCAAAAATTTCATCAGGATGCAGATTTCTCATCCTCTTAAGCCTGGCCGTGGCACAAAAATTACAATCCAGACTACAACCAACCTGGGATGACACACAAGCGGTAATCCGTTTAGGGGTAGGAATAAGTACAGATTCCACAATTTTACCATCATAAAGCTTCACCGCATTCTTGATGGTCCCATCCTGGCTCCTGTGCATTTGATCCACTTGGATATGGTTAATGGAAAAATGGGCTTTCAGCATTTCCCTGGTTGCAAGGGAAATATTGCTCATATCATCGAAATTCTTCAAGGTTTTGTTCCACAACCAGTCATAGACCTGCCTGGCCCTGAACTTTTTCTCCCCTTTTTCGAGAAAAAAAAGCTCTAGCTCTTCCAAGCTGAGTTTTCGGACATCCCGCCTTTTCACTTGTTCCATGGCACAAAGTTAGGCAAACTCCTTACCACTTGCCATTATCTGGGTCAATTTAAGTAATTGAGGACAATGCAGTAACAATTATCCTTTTGCTTCTGCCACCAATAGGGCAACCACTGCTCCCCCAAGCGCACATGCCAGGATTCCGAAAATAATTCCCAAAATTGTCATCATTTATTTTAACAGAGTGAATGGAAAATAAAACAACGCCAAAATCATCCCTAAGGTTAAGCTAAAGGTCCATCCCAATATCCTGAAAGGAAGAAGCAATAGCCAAATAATAGGGTATAGCAATAGCAGCAACAAAGCCAAAGGCCAGCATATCGCCCATAAAATAGCAAGCAATATTAAGCTTATAAATAATCTCATTTATGCGTTCGTTTTCAAAGATTACCCTAAAAACATGCCAGTTGCAAAACGGACTGATAAAGGCTTGTGCAGAACATTCACTGTGTCAGCAGTGGACAGCAATTGTTCCAATACCGTACAGATACGGTAATTATCGGGAATAACCGAATGTTACTTTCTTCTCCTGAGTCAAGTACAACCTATATTCCTTTCAATGGAACTTAAGGTGAGAATCTAATTACTAAGGAATCCCTAAAGATTCCACACCGTCATCCTCTTTCCAGACTGGGTATTGTCCATTTGTTGCCGCTACAGAATCGTGAAGCTTATGCAACAGTTCTGTGGCTTTTGCTGGGTTGGAGGTTGCCAAATCCAACGTTTCCCCCTCATCTTTAGACAGGTCAAACAGGGAAACTTTTTGGTCCTCATAGGTGAAAATAAGCTTCCAGTCCCCCACCCTTATGGCCGAACCGGGCTTCCAGGCACTGCCATGGTAATGGGGGTAATGCCAAAACATTTCCCTTTCTTCGGCCACGTCTCCTTCAATGATATGCAGCAAGGAAACTCCGTCCATAGCGGTGACCGGAAGATCGGCCAGTTCCTCCGCAGTAGCAAATACATCCATGCTCACCACTGGATAATCTACCGTTTTTCCAGCAGGAATCCCCGGACCTGCAAGGATCAATGGTACCCTGATCCCTCCTTCAAAGCACCACCCTTTTCCCGCTCTCAGAGGGCCATTTGCCGTAGGCCCTCCCCGGTTATAACGGGTGGAGAGCCCCCCGTTGTCACTGGTGAAAATAATCCAGGTATTGTCCATTTTACCTGACACCTCCAATTCATTCAACAGCCTTCCCATCTGTTCATCTAAGGCTGCGACCATACTGGCATACTCCGCATTGGATTGTATGCGCTGGGTAAGCCCATCACCTTCCTTTTGGAAAAGTTCATCCTCTGGGATTGGACCTAGTCCATCTTTTTTTTCCTTGAATCTATCTACCAAGTGAGGGACAGGCTGAATGGGGGTGTGAACGGTATAAAATGCCAGATAGAGCAAAAAAGGATGATCCCCGCTTTCCTTCATTGATTGAATGCTCTCGTCCATTAACCGTTCGGTTAAAAATTCGCCATCTGGGCCATCCTTCAGCCTGGGGTTACCATAAGGAGCAAAATACCCCCCAAACTTGCCACCGGCCAATTGTGGGGCGCCCGCACTCCAGCCTCCTATATTTTTGTCAAAACCTTGATGTTCCGGCCAAAAATCGGGTGATTCCCCCAAGTGCCATTTCCCGATGAAGTACGTATGATACCCTACTTCTTTCAGCCTTTCTGCAATAGTGACCTCCTCCAGGTTCAATTGATGAGCGATTTCCGGGGTGATCAGGGGCCGCTCTTCGGCATTAATATCAAATCCCGGAATCCAGTCCGTGATGTTCACCCTATTGGGATGTTTGCCAGTCATTAATGCCGCTCTGGTTGGACTGCAAACTGGGTGGGCCGCATAAGCTTGGGAAAAGCGTACTCCCATATTGGCCAACCGGTCAATGTTAGGGGTTTCATAAAAGGTTTCTGGCCAGTTGGAGCTGATATCTGCCCACCCCAAATCGTCTACCACCACGATGATAATGTTGGGTGCTTGCGGGCTACTTTGACAAGATAATAACGTTAGTGATAGGATAAATACGCAAAGGTTTTTCATTACATATGATTATAATTTGTTTTTTAAAGGCCATAACTTGCCCCGTACCGCAGGTCGGGGTGGAATCTCGCATCTCCCCGATAGCTACGGGGGGGCATCCCAGTGTGTGACGTTCTCTTCATGCCCGATTTTAAGGTTTTTTATTCTTAGGGTCATTGGGTTTGCTTTGTCCTTGCCCTGATAGTTTGTCCCAACCTTCAACCAGGTGAAGGTCCCGTTGAGGAAAGGGTATTTTTATGCCATTCTCATCAAAAGCTCCGTATATCCTCTTCAATATCTTGTCCTTCACGTCCAACCCGATGGAAAAGTTCTCTACCCAAATCAGCATCCTGAACTCTACTCTGCTATCTGCAAAGTCATTTAATAAAACCTTTGGTGGGGGATGTTTCAGAATTTGGTCGTCATTGGTCACCTCGGTCAATATCTCGTTTACCTTTTTGATATCTGAACCATAGGCTACCCCAACAAAAACTTCCAACCTTCTTTGGGTATTGGAGAAAGTCCAATTGACCAATTGCTGGGATATCAGATCCCCGTTTGGAATGATGACCTCAGAACCGTCATAGGCCTGAATAGTGCTGGAACGAATGCCTATATTTTTGACCGTGCCCAGCCGACTCCCCAACTCTATGGTATCCCCTACCTGTACCGGGCGTTCGAAGGCCAGAATTATTCCCGAGGCCAAATTATTGACGATATTTTGAAGCCCAAAGCCAATGCCCACTGTAAGTGCCCCTATCACAATGGCCACCCTGTCCAAAGAAATTCCTGAGAGACTGATTGCCAACAGAAACCCTAAACTCAGTATCCCCAACCTAATCAACAATATGGATGAACCTATTTTTTTGTCCCTTTCTCCTTCCTTTTGTGCATCCCGTAATGAGGCGAAATAAGCAATATTTTTGGCAAGAAGTGCGGAAACCCAAAGCACCACAAAAAATATGAGCACGCTGCCATAGGTAAAGGTATTGTTGCCCAAAGACCTGGTTTCATTCAGGAAACTGGAGACAACATCCCACACTAATTGATCTACATGAAGGTTAGTGATCAGATAATAAGCCCACATAATTACCGCTAACGTTATCAGTAGCTGTTTCAGTTTCTTGTAGATTTTAACATAATCAAGGTAACTTGTATAGGTACTGTCATTCTTTTTACCAAGCTCTGAAGCCAAGTAAATGACCTCCATTACCACCAAAACGAATACGTAAAGGCTAATGGCCTGCATTAGATTCAGCGTTGCGGTCACACCAAGAAGTTTCCCTAAACTGAACCTACCCATGACATGGGCAACAACGGCAAAACCTTGAAAAAAAACAAAAAGGGATACCAGCCAGTAAAGGTATTTAGGGAAATGCTCTTCATTTTCCCGAATAAGTCTAAATGTCCACACACCTATAACCACACTTGCAAAAGAGAACAGGATCAAATATGACTTCTCCTGAAGGGCTAATTCAGATAGAGAATTCGAAAAACCGTATACTAACAAATTGAGCATCATAAAGACCCAAATCCAAAATACTTTTTTGGAAACCACATTTTGAATTAACAAGGAGGTGCTAAAGGCCATGAGCAAAAGAAAGAGTAAGATAAGCCCATTAGGCGGGTAAGCGAAAAAATACGGCCCCAGGGTGCTGACACTAAGTAGGGCGCAAAAGAATGGAGAAATAGAAAGATATCGGGCCCTCTTTAGGATGATGACAGAAAACTCCTTTTCCCGGTCCACCTTCCTCAACATCTGACTAAACCACCTATACAAGGCAAGTAAAAGTATCAGCAGAAGGGCCAGATTTATCAGGTGTCTCTTCAGGTAACTTTTCAGAATTACCCGGTTCAACATCAAGGAATCCTCAACGATTTCGGTAAAATCCCTTGTATATATTTCTGCCTGTGTTTTCCAAACAGGGGGTGAATCCTTTTGGAAAAGCTTGTTTCTGAAAAGATTCTGCCGGTCTTTAATTTCCTCCCTAAGGTCATTTAAGGTGAAAATAGCATTAGAAAGTGTACCCAAGGCTTCCAGTCCTTCAGTCCTCCTCAGTCTTAGGAGGCTGTCAATAGTATAAACCCTGGAGTTCACTACTTCCATTTGCCTATCAAGAGATGTAATATTGAGCGTATCCGCGAACTCCATTTTCTGCCTTACAACCTCCTCGTACGGCGCCAACTCCTCAGCAATTTGGAGGTATTGGTTTACCTGCTTTTGCACTTCTGCCTGCCAACGCATTAGCCTGGATTGATACCAAAGGGTAAGGTTATCCAGCTCATTTAGGTATTGAAAATTGAGTACTTGACTATGGGTGTAGAAGCTTTCTTGAATCTTATCCAATACTTGGGTAATCAAAGGGAAATCCGCCTCCAAAAACTCTAGGTTAGGCCTCCTTTGCAAATCAATAATAGCTTGTCTTAATTTCAGCAGCAATTCTTGATTGGTTTGAAAAGTTTTTTCCAACACGAAAGGATTTTGGGATGATGCACTCCCTAAAGCTGTCAACTTGGCAGTGTCCAGTGAGTCGGATTGCAATAGAGGCAAATCACTGGCATAAGCTTCCCCCATATTCAGCAGAAAATACAGCAGTATCCATAATACATGCTTAAAGAAACTGGAAAATTGGAAAAATGGTATAGGTATCAATAATTTGCTGATAGGGTTATTAATTTTAATATAGGATAGAAAATTGCGTAAAATTTCTTACATTTAGTAGAGAAATCCAAAAAATAAATGCATTGATTCCATCCAACCCAGTCAAAAATCCGAACATGCCACATAGAATATGGTTATTGGTATGCAAAGTCCTTTAAAATTTCGTGAACAAATCTTAAAACCTGCATTCCCTATGGAAAAAGCAGTTAAATGGTGTTAAAGAACCACAACATAATCAAGGTGGCACTGTTTTGGAAGCAACCAAACGTAAATTAAAACGTGAAAATTAACAGTATTAATCAAAAGGAAGGTATACAATGAATAAAAGACAGTTTTTCTTGGGTATGGTCCTAGCTTCCCTTATCGGAGGATTGGTAGCTATAATGGGAGTAAGCCTGTTACAGGACAACCAAGGACCCACCACTAATTACACAGAAGAAAGAAGTGCCAGTTTTGTGAACTGGCTTAACAACGATAGTTTTGTCGTTCCTGATGGTATCAATTTTGTAGCCGCTGCTGAAGTTGTTACTCCGGCCGTGGTTCACGTCAGGAGCAGTGTCTCGGTCAGTGGAAGGGGTGAGCGAGGAATGGATCCCTTTGAGGAGTTCTTTGGGTTCAGGTCTCCCTCACCACGCGGTGAAGGTGGGCCACCGAGAGAAGGCCAAAGCTCCGGATCTGGTGTGATTATCTCGGAGGATGGTTACATTATGACCAATAATCACGTAGTCGAAAATGCTACCCGCGTAGACATCACTTTGGAGAATAATGAAAGACATGTGGCCAGGGTAATCGGTACAGATCCCACTACTGACCTTGCTATTTTGAAAATAGAGGCTAAGAACCTGCCTCACATCCCGTTTGGGGATTCGGACGACGCCAAAGTGGGTGAATGGGTTCTGGCAGTGGGTAATCCTTATAATCTAAATAGTACGGTGACTGCCGGGATTGTCAGTGCCAAGGCTAGAAACATTCAAATCTTAAGAGATGAAAACAACCTTCAAGTAGAATCCTTTATTCAAACTGATGCTGCTGTGAACCCTGGTAATTCAGGCGGGCCCTTGGTGAATCTTCAAGGAGAAATTGTGGGCATTAACACCGCCATAGCCACACGTTCTGGGGGATTTAGCGGATACTCCTTTGCTGTGCCCAGTTCCATTGCAAAGAAAGTAGCAGAAGACCTCATGGAATATGGAGCCGTGCAGCGGGGCTTAATTGGAGTCACAATCAGAGATGTAGGGCCTAGGCTGGAAGATGAGCTTGGCAAAAAATTGGGGGTTAGCAGAGGAGTTTATGTGGACAATGTAAATGAAGGTAGCGGTGGAGAAGAGGCCGGTCTCAAAAAAGGGGACATTATCATAGGTGTGGATGGTCATCCTACATACACCACTTCTTCACTTCAGGAGAGAGTGGCAAGAAAAAGACCTGGCGACACTGTGGAGGTGAAATTCCTCAGGGATGGAAAAGAAATGAACGCCACTGTCACCTTGAAAAACTTCTCTGGAGATACCGAAATTGTGGTAAAGGAACTTCCAAAGACAGTGGAATTTGAAGGAGTGGTATTTGGTGACCTCAAATCAGAAATGAAGGAACGTCTTGACATTGAAGGAGGTGCCGTAATCACCATCA
The DNA here is from genome assembly GCA_003565295.1 of Cyclobacteriaceae bacterium. GTDB lineage: Bacteria > Bacteroidota > Bacteroidia > Cytophagales > Cyclobacteriaceae > Pleomorphovibrio. Next base: position 17,485 of record PXCO01000374.1, on the reverse strand, counting down.
ATGAAAACGACACCTGGAAAAAAGCTGGGCTAAAGGAAGGTTTCATCATCACCAAAATTGGCAGGTCAAGGATCAATAATTCCAATGATGTGATTGAGGCACTTAAAAAGCATAAAGGGGAAGAAATCAGTATCTTGGGCGTATATCCCAACGGACAACGTTCTTATTACGATATAGAACTTTAACTCACACTCTTTTAATTAATTCAAAAAAGGCCATCCTCTAAGGATGGCCTTTTTTATTAGATCTAAATTCTGTAATTTTATTATTATAGAACTTTTTTTTTACCTCAACATGACAAAGCACAGCCTAAAAGATATCCTGAACTATTTTGACATCAGGGACAATCACTCCGGAGTAAGCACTGGAATGAACTGGCAACCTGGCAAAGGTAAACTTTATCCCAGCTACTCGCCTGTAAATGGCCAATTGCTGGGGAAGGTGCATTTTTGTGAGGAAAAACAATACCGCACAGTCATCCAAACAGCACAAGATGCTTTTAAGGAATGGAGGACAGTACCTGCTCCGAATAGAGGTGAAGTCGTTCGTCAGATGGGTCAATCATTGAGAGAAGCCAAAGAAATGTTGGGCAGACTGGTTTGTCATGAAATGGGGAAACCCCTCCAGGAAGGGCTTGGGGAAGTGCAAGAAATGATCGACATCTGCGACTTTGCCGTGGGCCAATCCCGTCAACTCTATGGCAAAACCATGCCTTCCGAAAGGCCCCAACATCACATGATGGAGCAGTGGCACCCATTGGGTTGTGTGGGAATCATTTCAGCTTTCAACTTTCCCGTGGCCGTATGGTCCTGGAATGCCATGATAGCATGGGTATGCGGCAATGTGTGTATTTGGAAGCCATCAGAAAAAACCCCTCTTTCAGCTATCGCCTGTCAGAAAATAGTGGCGGATGTGTTAAGACAGAACAACTTACCTGAGGGTATTTCGAACTTGGTCATAGGGGACAAAATAATCGGCGAAAAAATGGCCCATGATAATGGAATACCCCTTATATCTGCCACGGGCTCTACAAAAATGGGTAAACAGGTGGCCAAAACAGTGGGTGAAAGATTAGGGAAATGTATACTTGAATTAGGAGGGAATAATGCCATCATTATTTCCGATAAGGCCGATATTGAGCTGAGTATTCGTGCAGCAGTTTTCGGGGCTGTGGGCACGGCAGGTCAGCGATGTACCAGCACCAGAAGATTAATCGTACAGAGAAACGTGTACAATGAAGTTAAGGAACGCCTTAAAAAGGCCTATGCTCAGTTAACCATTGGAAACCCATTGGAGGAGAGCTCTCATGTTGGGCCTTTAATTGATAAGGAGGCGGTAAATCAATTTACCACTGCTATCCAACATATTAAATCCATCGGAGGAAAAGAAGTGGTGGCAGGGATGCCCTTGGAAGCGCCTGAACACAAGTCAGGCTGCTATGTGAAGCCGGGCATTTATGAGGTAGCCCCATCCGCAGATATCCTAAAGGAGGAAACCTTTGCGCCTATCTTATACCTTCTCCCCTATGAATCCCTTGAAGAGGCCATTGCGCTACACAACGATGTACCCCAGGGGCTCTCTTCTGCCATCATGACGAAGGATGTAAACGAAGCTCACCTGTTCCTTTCTGCACTTGGATCTGACTGTGGTATCGCAAACGTAAATATCGGGACCTCCGGCGCAGAAATAGGAGGAGCTTTTGGAGGTGAAAAAGAAACCGGTGGGGGGAGGGAGTCGGGTTCCGATGCCTGGAAAGCCTACATGAGAAGACAAACCAATACCATCAATTTCGGGAGTCAGCTCCCGCTGGCTCAGGGAATCAAATTTGACCTTTAAATTATTGTTATTCAATAGCTTATTAGTAAATTAATCCCGAATAACGTGCAATTTTCAACACCTATATCCAATGGAACCCTTTCAAAAAGACTCCCCTAATGATGCATCTGACCGCCCTATCTACACTGGAAAAAGATTGGTTTTGATCAACAAGGATGCTGGAAACGCCCAAATTGACAAAGAAACACAAAATGCATCCTTACGACTTGTTTTTTCCAGCGATTATTCCACCCATGAAGAAGATTATGTGGAGGCCTTTGAGAAAGCCGATGGAATAGTCTTCGAAAAATTCGGGGTAGCGGTAATCAATGAAAACCACGAGGAAGAAGTAAATAGGCTTACTTCTTCACCCAATGCCCGTAGGACCTTTCTATATGATGAGCCAGAACGCTTTGTTTATGCGCTGGAAATACAAAAGAAACCATCCTTGCTTACTAATATTTGGGCATTGATTTGCAAGATATTTGGTGTAAAGCCTCCTAATAACCCTCCCGAAAATCCTGAAAACCCACAACTCCCCCCGCTCCCCGACAGTTTTGAAGATGGGGAAACCGCTTTTTGGGGAGTATCCGCCATAGGGGCAGGTCAAAGTGAATTTACCGGGAAAAGTATCTCGCTGGCCATCTTGGACACCGGTTTCTTTATGGGGCACACCGGGTTTACCGACCGGGAGGTCATTGCAAAATCCTTTATACAGGGTGAAACTGCGGAGGATGGAAATGGCCATGGGACGCACTGTGCAGGAAATGCTGTGGGCAGTTTTCGTACAGGAACCCAAACCCGGTATGGTGCCGCAACAGCCGCCAACCTATATGTAGGAAAGGTGCTTTCTAATGCCGGAGTTGGAAGGGATAGCGGGATACTGGCAGGTATGGAATGGGCTTTGGTAAAGGGGTGTAAGATAATCTCCATGTCGCTAGGTGCTCCCAGCCAACCCGGACAGACCTACTCCAGAATATTTAATGATTTGGGTCAAATGGCCATGGAAAATGGAACTTTGATAATTGCGGCGGCAGGGAATGACAGCAGAAGATCTCAAGGGATAATCCGGCCGGTTAACCACCCCGCAAATTGCCCCTCCATTTTGGCTGTGGCTGCCTTGGACAGGTTCCTAAAGGTTGCTGATTTTTCCTGTGGAGGTATCAACCCAGACGGAGGTGAGGTAGATATTGCGGGTCCGGGGGTGGGTGTTTTCAGCTCTTATATTGCCCCGCATAATTATGCCTTTCTTAGCGGCACAAGTATGGCTACCCCCTTTGTGGCAGGCATCACCGCTATGCTTTGGGAGAAACATCCGAATGCTTCTGCAGAAGAAATCAAATCACTATTATTAAAGGGAGCAAGGAAGCTAGAACTCCTGAGTAAGGACGTGGGCGCAGGGCTGGCACAGGCCCCCTTATAATTGATATGCAATCAAGGATGGCGAAGACCTAACGCAGAGAGGTGATTATCAAACATTGAAATTCTCCATAATCAAACCTTCCTGCCGGACAGGAATCTTAGGGACAAACTACCTGCCTGCAGATTTAACTTTCGGAGGTATGATAGGCAGGTCCCGACCTTCGGTACTCGACAAGTTATGCCCGTTGAAAAAAACATGAACTGATGGAAAGCAAAGGAAAAAGATTTATCGCCTCAGTTGAGGAACAATCGAGGGAAAAAATCGAGCAAATTGCAGAAGACTTAAAACAGAAAGGCTGCAAAATAACTGACGTGTTGAGCTTCTCAGGCATCATCACGGGGGAAAGTTCAGGTCAGGAGAAAAGCCTGGAAGAACTTAAAGTAAAAGGAATTAAGTACATTGAAGAGGATGGGGAAGTGAGGGCTTTGGATTGATGATTGATGCCTGATTGCCAAGACTAATAAAGCATATCCCGGAAATGCTGAAGCCCATTTTGCCACAGCTTTATCACAAGTGAAAACTTCAAGGTGGGTGATTACGTCTTTGCCCTGCAGGGTGAGACAAAAGTAATAATGAGTTTTGTTTCTCAAGAAAGATAGGCCATAGCATAGTGCTACAATACAGTTTTTGAATTATCCAAAACTTAGAGTAAGACCTCACATAGCATATCCCATCAAAAATAAACTTTGTCCTTTATTGACAATGTTGGAATTAACTGCTACATTTTGATCAAAATTACCGAGGTATGAGCAAGGACAAGGGTGAGAAAAAAGACCCCAAAAAAAAGCCCGCTAAATCCATAATGGAGAAAAGGGCAGCAAAGAAAGCCAAACAGGCAGAAAAAAAGAAAAATGGTTGACCCTAAAGGTAAAAGGGTAAGTTAGCCCGGGAAAATCCTCCCGGGTTTTTTTAAGACAACACCAATCAGCTTATTTATTCTTTTATTTTCGATAATCGCCAATTTTTATTTGTCTGGGTTAAATGAATGCTGGCATATTTAATCCCTACACGATACGCCATATCCGATCTATGCTCAGACTACATAAATTGACTATTACCACCAATCCCTTGTGATATTTTTACAATCCACTGAAAATGAACATCAAAATTAAACCTCAACTTTGGATTAAACCCAAAATTCAGAAGTATAACTTGAAAAATCAGGTGAGCAAAAGCCAGCATATACGGATTTTTGCATTTCAATGCTTGCAAAATGTTTTGTTTATTTTTTTATTAATTTATTCTAATTTATTTTGGGAATTTAATTTTTACCCTATTACCTTTCGATTATTAAGTCAAGCCAATAAGGGCAAGAATCTTTAAAATCAGAAAATAGCAAAATTAAATTGCAGGATCTGAAAAGAATATAGCCGAAAATATGAGCGGCAGGAACCCAAGGGGTGGAGAGGGAAAGGCTGAGGCATTTCGATGCCTTGGTCAGAAAAAGATAACTAAGTGTAGGTGAGTGAAGTCGGGAGTGAAGTAGCGTGAGAAGCGGCTAAAGAAGTGAAAGCGTAGGGAGGGATAGTGAAGCAAGCAGTGAAGTGGAAAACGCCGCAATCAAAGGGTAGTTGGAAGTGCAGGAAAGACGTGTAGTTGGGCTTAGTTATTGGTAGTTGGTTATTTTTTAATGTAGGGTTTGCCCGGAGCCTCAAATGCTTGGTAGTGTAAGAGGCTCCGGCATTTTTTAACCTTTATTTTCCTTCCTCTTCATTGATGATTTTTTCAATTTTGACCTTGCCATCTGGGAAGAAATGATGCACATCGCGCTGAGGGAAAGGAATCACAACATCATGGTCCTCCAAGGCATTGTTGATTGCCTCCATATTATCCCAAAATACCGGCCATAGGTTTCCCGCATCGGCCCAACACCTTACAGAAAGATCCAATGAACTGTCCCCGAAATTTGTGAACAGAACTGCTGGTGCAGGGTCAGGGTGAATACGATCGTCCTTTTTTAACACCTCCAAAATGACCTCTCTGGCTTTTTTTAGATTTGTACCATATGCTACCCCAACTGACATTTCCACTCTTCTGGTCGGCTTGGCAGAAAAGTTGGTGATGTTGTTATTGGCCAAAGACCCATTGGGAATGGTGACCACCCTGTTATCAAAGGTTCTCACCTTTGTGTAAAGGATATCAATGTATTCCACGGAGCCCAAGATTCCTTGAGCATCTATGGTGTCCCCCACCCTAAAGGGCTTGAACACCAATATCAACACTCCTCCTGCAAAGTTGGATAGGGAGCCCTGCAACGCCAGACCAACGGCCAAACCTGCGGCACCTAAAACAGCAATAAATGCAGTGACCTCTACCCCTAGGGTGGACAATACCGCCAAGATCAACAGCACATACAATAATCCCTTCAAAAAGCTCTGAAGAAAGTAGGAAAGCGAATTATCGAATTCGTATTTGTCAAAAGCTGCACCCAGACCTTTGACAATAAACTTAATGATATAGACCCCGATAAAATAAAGGGCAACAGCAAGTATGATTTTGGGGATAGCCACCAGTAAAAAAGCTACTGACCCGTCCACAACACTTTCAATAGTACTTTTGTCTAATTCCATCATGCTTCAAATTTGTTTAAACGATTGGTGAATAATTGATTAATAAAGATTGAGATATATTTAGTCCTCTGTGGGACAAATTACCTGCCAACGAAAGGCCCAATGCCAGGAAATTTGCATTTTTGCCAAGCCAGCTTCCTTTCCTATCCTATGCCAATCCTCACGTACAAAGCCTCTTTTCACAGAGATCGGTGCGTCATTTTTAACCATTCTGGACTTGGAAAAAAAGTAGGTTAGCCACTTTATGCTATGCAATGCCAATGGATGTCTATGAAGATCATTAACGATAATTCCTACTCTCGCCTTTCGTTTAAAAACATGAAACATTTTTGTTAATTCCTCATCAGTAAAATGGTGGGTAAACAGGGTACAACACACGACATCCACTTTATTCTCCAAAAACTGCGGATCAAACACATTAACCGCTCTCCAGCTTACATTGGGCAAATTCCCCATACGGCTCTTTGCAAGCGCAATGATATTGGGATTGGCATCCACGCCTTCAAATGAAAGTGCAACACCACGCCTTTCTCCCCATCTATGCATCACTGCAATCATATCGCCCCCTCCACATCCGATGTCAGCCACGCTTATGGGGCGATGCGAATGCGGGTCCAGCAATTTCCCCAGCCCACTGGTGGTGACTCTATTTCCCCCGAGCAGTTTATTGATGGTCTTCAGCTCCTTCAGGGTCTGCAATAGCTCCTCTCCTCCACAGGAGAGATCATCCATAATTTCCTTTTCATACGACCTCTTCATGGGTTTCATCTGTTTATAATTGTCTTTTTATGGTCAGATGGAATCTCGCAACGATAATCATCCCCCCGTGTGTCGCTCTCGTCATGCTCGATTTCATGGCACTTTTTCTAGAAGTAAGGTTTCCAACGTAAGTCCTGGGCCAAACCCCATGGACAACAAGTTACCGGAAATGCTGGAGTCCTGAAGTATGGCGGCAAATACAAACAGGATAGACACTGATGACATATTCCCAAATGACCTGAGCACCTGATGTGCATGCCGATTTTGTTCCCAGAGAATGCCCAGGGATTGCTCTACCTTTTTGAGGATTTGGGTACCTCCGGGGTGAATGGCAAAATGCTTAACTTTGCTCAAGGAAAACCGCTTTTCCAATTGCTCCCTAAGGAATTGAATCCCCGTGTCTAAAAGCTCAGGCACATATTTGGTCAATTTCATTTCGAAACCATGGTCGCCAATATGCCAGGCCATATCCTTATCCCCATTGCTGAAGATCTGACTCTGATAATCCTTTATCCTTAACCCATGTTCGGACTGCATCATTAATACCGCCGCAGCTCCGTCACCAAAGAGGGCATTGGCCAAAAGGTTGTCCTCATTATATTCTTTTTGAAAATGAATGGTGCAAAGCTCAACCGCCAACACCAACACCTTTGAGGAGGGATCGCTTTTTAAGATACGATCTGCAAGCTTAATCCCATTAAAAGCAGCATAACATCCCATAAAATGGATGGCATACCGCTCTATAGTGTTCCTAAACCCCATTTTCTCAATGATCTCCATTTCTACCCCCGGTGCGTACATTCCCGTGCAACTCACCAATACAAGGTGGGTAATTTCACTAGCTTGAGCTCCTCCTTTCGATAGGCACCTCGTGATAGCCTCCCGGGCCAGCTCAGGTGCCATGTCTTGGAAAACTTTCATTCTTTGTTTGGTACTTGGAAAGGGCTCCAGACTTTTGTTCTTAGGGAAAAAGGCGAAATCCTCCGGGTTTTTGGCCTGGAAGTCCGTCAAGGCACTGTAACGGCTTTCTATACCCGAGATCCTATAAATGAATTGCAACTTCCTCCTTTCACTGGATCCCAAACTGTGCGCCATGGACATAAAATCACCAATCCGGGATTGGGGGATGGCATTACCTGGGTTTGATGTGCCAACGGCCACAATATGGTTATCCATATGTTTTATTTTAGGTTAAATAGTTGTAGCTTTCAAGATAAGTAAAAAACAGGAGTAGCCAAGAATTGTTCTCACTGAATCCGGAATTATATGTTTACAAAATCCTCCTGGAAGCATCTTCGCATTCCATTTTCCTTCTTCCTGTTGCCCATATTTTTATTTGCCACGGCTATTTCCCCAGCGTTTAAAGGCTTTAACTGGTTGATGGCTTTCCTTTCACTACACCTTTTTTTATACCCTTCCAGTAATAGCTACAATTCATATTTCGATAAAGATGAGAGCAGTATAGGTGGACTTAAAAATCCCCCAAAGGTCTCTAAGGACCTTTACTCATTGTCCATGCTTTTTTTTGGCATTGCATTGGTAATGGGCATCATATTAAGCTGGCAATATATGTCCATGTTGCTTATTTATGGGCTGGTTTCCATGGCATATAGCCATCCATCCATCCGCCTAAAAAAATATCCTTTCTTGAGTTGGCTTACGGCAGGTCTTTTTCAGGGATATTTCACGTTCGCCATGGCTTATGCCGGGATCAACGGAAGGGGATGGGGGGTGTTTTTGGAAGAAAATGTGGGTTTACCCGGATTGCTCACCACCTTGATGCTGCTGGGTTCATATCCCCTCACCCAAATCTATCAGCATGAAGAGGATAGAGGAAGGGGGGACATCACCTTGAGTCTTAAATTAGGGGTGATGGGCACTTTTAGTTTTTCTGGTGTTTGGTTTATTTTTTCAGGAGCGGCCTTTTGGATCTACTTCCAGCGAATGGGAAATGAGATGGTGGGGTGGGTGTTTTTGGGAGTTATGCTCCCTGTTGTCCTTTATTTTTTCCTTTGGTTTCTATTTGTCAAAAAGGACCCGGAAAAATATGTGTGCTATGAATGGGCCATGGGCATGAATACAATATCGGCCCTATTCCTCAACGGTTTTTTCCTCTATTACACGTGGATCAGTCATTCATCTTGAACAAGTACCTTTGCAAAAAATTGCTGAAGAAATACCAGCGTTTCATTGGGCTTTTCAAACATCCCCATATGCCCACACTGCTTGATTTCCAGATAGTCATCCACCAAATCCTGGTGCTTTCTGCTAGAGGTTATGGGAACCGCGGCATCAAACTCCCCAGCAATAAAACATTTCTTGCCAGGAAAATTTTTCAGTAGCTCCACCCTATCTGGCCTGTCCCGCATTGCCATCGCATAAGCTATAATGGTCTCCAATGGCGTATCAATCCCTCTTTGCACCAACTTTTGAATGGTTTTCTTTTGCCTTGCGTGTTGGTCTTGCGGAAAGAGCTGGGGTATGAAGTTTTCCACAAACGGGGCGGTGCCATAGTTTTCCACAAACTTTACGATTTTCTCCCTTGCCTCCTTCTTTACCTCGTCATCCGAAAATGCCGTGGAATGAAATAATCCCACGGCTTTGATTCTTTCTGGTGCTTTATCCAATAAAGCCAATGCCACATATCCTCCCAGGGAATGGCCCACAATAATAGGGTCCTTGATCTCAAGTGAATCCAGCCATTCCAACATGTGTTCCGCTACCCGATCCAAGGTGAGCGACTCTTCCTTTGGCAAAGGAGAGCCTCCAAATCCCGGCAAATCGGGGCATATCACTTGAAAGCCATTTGACATTGAGGCTTGGAAATCCTCCCATAGCTCCTTGGTTTCACAAAAGCCATGAATAAGAATTACGGGTTGCCCCTCCCCTAGGGAACTATGTGCAATTTCAAGCATATTTTTGAAGTAGCGTCAGTAACTTCCTGTCCAACTTCTCACCGTACCAGTCTTCGTAATCGACGTCGCTTCGGCCAGAGTTGAGAATACCAAAGGTACCCGAAAATTCCCAAAGGCCAAATCCAACCCCATTTTGATGCAGCACATCCAATACATCCCCAAACCAGGCCAGGAACACATCATGCGGAGTTTTATTATAACATCCACATTCCCCACAATGCACGCCAACCCCTTTTTCTAAAAGTTCTACCCATGGTGCGTAATGCTTTTCCACATCTTCCCGGCCATAATGCCTTTCATTGTACTCGCCCGGCCATTCCACAGGAGGCAAATCATCGGGGTTTTGATACACCCAGCTTGCCTTATAGTGAGAAATATGTGATGGGAAATACCCCCTGCAGCTTTGTCCCAAATCCAAATCTGCAATCTCGGGGACCGCAGTGCCCCCCCCACCATTGCCATTGGAGACTACAAGTCTTTTTTTATCCACGCTCCTAATGGCATTTAGGCCTACTTTGGCTACCTGCCGGTATTCATCGATGGGCACGGGCCCACCCGGAGAGTGCTGGTTGTTGGGGTCCTCCCTTTTAAATGGCTCGTTGACCAGGTCAAAACTGAGTTTCTTATGGGAAATCCGCTTATAGCGCTTTGCCCACATCTTCCAGTGCTCGGCGAAGGCATCTTGGGCCTCCTTGTCTTCCCAAAGGTTGAAAGGTTCCTGAAAACCTGCATTGATACAAAATCCAGGGGCCCTGTGCAGATTTAAGCTTACATGCAAGTTGTACTTATGCGCTTTTTCTACCAAGTCGTCGATCTCCTGAAGGCGGCGCTCATCGAAATTCAAGGTCTCCTCTGCTTTGATGGGCCTGGACCTGTCAAAACTCAGGTAGCTGGGGTAAGATATGGGTATCCTTACAAAATCGAATCCCCAGTCTTCCATCCATTTCAAATACTCTTCCTTGTTTTTTCTGCCTTTATCCGCATCCGGGGAAAAGAAATCCAGCAGATTGAACCCTCTCCATTTTGGAAGTTTATTTTTCGGCTTCTTTATCGTATTTGCAAAACCACTCTGGGAAATTCCCAATCCTAGCCCAGCAGAAACCACTGCAGCCTGTTTGATAAATTCTCTTCTGTTTTTTGGGTCACGTTCCATAATTACGGTCAAATAGGTGAGATCTAATCCTTTGAATATTTAATCTGCCCGTAAAAGTAAAGGACAAACTCACGATATACCGTAGCTATTTTACAAACGGTGAAGGTATTTATTTAAATCAACTTTGCCTTTCGACTGAGACGGTAACTGACATTTTTCTAATAGTTTCTGCAATACCTCGGGGATCAAAGCCACATTCATTGTGGAGTTGGACTTGTTCCCCATGCTCAATGACCTCATCCGGGATACCCAGTCTTTTCACCTGGGCTGCAAATCCATGGTCCACCATCCATTCCAGAATGGCGCTTCCGAACCCCCCCATCAAGCAACCGTCTTCCACCGTGACTACTTTATTGAATTTTGAAAAAACGTCGTAGAGCATTGCTTCATCTAGGGGCTTCACAAACCGCATATCATAATGAGCAGGAAAGATCCCTTCTTTTAATAGTTCTTTTGTTGCTTCCACCACATAGTTGCCTATATGTCCTATGGTCAATACGGCAATTCCTTCTCCTTCTTGTACGCAGCGACCTTTACCCAGTGGGATTTCCTTTAGCTCAGTTCTCCAATCCGGCATCACCCCCTGACCACGGGGATACCTGATGGAATATGGCCCATCATGAAGGGTAGCCGAATACATTAGGTTCCTCAGTTCTTCCTCGTTCATGGGCGCACTTACCACCAAATTGGGGACACATCGGAAAAATGCCAAATCATAGGCTCCATGGTGCGTGGGGCCATCAGCACCGGCAAACCCTGCCCTATCTAAACAAAAAACCACGGGCAAGTCCTGAAGGCAAACATCATGGATCACCTGATCATAGGCCCGCTGCATAAAAGTACTGTAAATATTGCAGAAGGGCCTCAAGCCTTGCGTGGCCAGTCCAGCCGAAAAAGTAACCGCATGCTGTTCGGCAATACCCACATCAAATGAGCGCTCCGGAAAAGCAGACATCATAAGGTTCATGGAGGATCCCGAAGGCATTGCAGGGGTCACCCCTACGATGCTTTTGTCATTCTCTGCCAATTCCACAAGGGTATGGCCAAAAACATCCTGATACTTAGGGGCTTGAGGGATTGTGGGGATTTTTTTGGCGATTTCGCCTGTAATCTTATCAAACTTCCCAGGGGCATGCCACTTGGTCTGATCCTTTTCGGCAGGCCCATAGCCCTTGCCTTTCACGGTCACACAATGAAGAATCTTAGGGCCGGGGATATCTTTAAGGTCAGAAAGCACTTCCACCAAATGGTGGACATCATGACCATCCACCGGTCCAAAGTACCTTAAATTCAGGGATTCGAACAGATTACTTTGCTTAAGTAAGGCGGACTTAATGGCGCCTTCAACCTTAGAAACCACATCCTGAGCGCTGAAGCCAAACTTGCTGATTTTCCCCAGCAAATGCCATACTTCATCCTTCACCTTATTATAGGTATGCGAAGTGGTGATATCGGTAAGGTAATCTTTTAGGGCCCCAACATTGGGGTCTATGGACATGCAATTGTCGTTCAAAATGATGAGCAGGTTGCTGTCAGAAACACCCGCATGGTTCATTGCCTCAAAAGCCATCCCTCCGGTAAGTGCTCCGTCCCCAATGACCGCAACGTGCTGCCGATGGTTTTCCCCTTTATACTTAGAACCCATGGCCATCCCTAAAGCAGCCGATATGGAAGTACTTGAGTGCCCCACGCCAAATGAGTCATAGGGGCTTTCTTTTCTTTTGGGAAAGCCCGATAAGCCCCTATATAATCTGTTGGTGTGAAATTTTTCCCTTCTTCCGGTCAAAATTTTATGCCCATAAGCCTGATGTCCTACATCCCAGATGAGCTGGTCATCCGGGGTATTAAGCACATAATGTAGCGCAACGGTCAGTTCCACCACACCTAAACCCGCACCAAAATGCCCCCCATAAACCGATACAGAATCTATAAGATACTGTCTGAGTTCATCACTAATCTGCAGCAGATCTTCCTTATTGAATTGCTTCAAATCGTCTGGAGAGTGTATTTGCGCAAGTAGCTTCCCGGGTTCTATCAGCATGATCTTTTTACCTAGTTAAAAATATTAAACCTCGGCCTTTGGATATTGTTTTAATATTAACTAAAAAAACCTGGCCAAACAAAGAAGGTACAGGAATTTATGTTTGTTCATGTTAAATTCCCCAGATATGTAATATCTTTGAATTTATTTAGAAGGCAAAATTAATCAAAAAATTACAGTATCCAGTGAGTTTTGAAATCAAATTGCCCCTTTTTGAAGGCCCTTTTGACCTCATGCTCTTCTTTATCGAGAGGGACGAGTTGGATATCTATGACATTCCCATTGCCAAAATCACCAATGACTTCCTGGAGTACATCCATCAATTGGAGCGGATGGAGATAGAGGTAGCAAGTGAGTTCATTCTCTTTGCGGCCACTTTGATGAAAATCAAGTCCAAGATGTTGTTGCCCAGGCCTGAACTGAATGAGGAAGGGGAGGAAATTGATCCCCGGGAAGAACTGATCCGCCATCTTTTGGAATATAAAAAATACAAATCGGTGATTGGTGACCTTTCTCAGATGGAAGAAAACAGGCTGTCCAGGTGGGCAAGGGGAAATGTGCTGGATGAGCTCAAGGCCATCAGTAAGGTGGACAATGTGGAGGCCGAGATGCAAGATTTGGATTTATATAAGTTACTCAAGGTATTCCAGCGGGTAATGGGCAAGTATGCCGCCCGCACAGATGACACCACACATACTGTGGTCCAATACCCCTACACCATAGAACAGCAGAAGAACCTGGTATTGGATCGGTTAATCCTGAAACCGCGCATCCCCTTTACCGACTTTATTGAAATGAAGCCCGATAAGATATTTGTCATATATACGTTTTTGGCCATATTGGAGTTATTACAGCTGGCCTTGGTGACCATTAAGATTGGTGAAGGATTCAATAATTTCTGGGTGGAAAAACTGGAGCCTGTTACTGCTTAATTCCGCATATGAAATCGAGCATGAAGGGGGCATCACAAGGAGGTATGCCCCCACCACCACCCCGATAGCTATCGGGGCTATCGGGGCTATCGGGGAAATCATGCGAGATTCTCCCAAAGCGAGTTCCCCGGGTCGAGTTCCCCGAATCGAGTTCCCCGAATCGAGTTCGGGGCAGGCAGGGGCAGGCTATGTTTCCGCTGAAAGGAAATTTTAAAAACATGAAATTAGACAACAAGGAAATTTTTAAGACCCTTAACCCAAATAAAGTATGGGTTCCCGTGTCCATTGGTCTGGGCATAGTGTTTTTGATGTTTTACCTTGACCCCAATGTAAGCAGCAGCACATTAAGGGGGGTGTTTGACGCTTCCTGGTCTTATTTGGTATTGGCCCTGTTTTTTATATTCATGAGGGATGCGGGGTATGTGTTCAGGATTCGGGAGGTCACCGATAAGCACCTTACCTGGGTAAGGGCGATTTATGTGATCATTCTTTGGGAATTTGCCTCTGCGGTAACCCCATCGATTGTAGGGGGCACTGCGGTAGCTGTTTTCATCTTGCATAAGGAGGGAATCCCCCTAGGTAAGGCATTGGCTTATGTGATGCTCACGGCTATATTAGACAATTTATTTTTCGTAATCGGTGCGCCAATTATTTTGTTCTTCGCCCAGGGGCACATCTTCCCCGAGAGCAGGGTATTGGAATTAAGGCTGGGGTCTTCCCTACAATATTTGTTTTGGCTTAGTTACTTCCTTTATGCCCTTTATTCCTTTTTGATGGCCTCGGCCTTGTTTTACAGGCCCAGGGTTTTCAAGTGGATCCTTTTAAAGATCTTTTCTATCAAATGGATTCGTAAATGGAAATATCAGGCCAATACGTATGGGGATCAAATCATCGAGGCCTCTTCTAAGCTTAAGGGAAAGAATGCAAGATATTGGGTGTTGATCACACTGTCAACTATCTTTATTTGGTGCTCCAGGTACTTTATGTTGAACGCACTTATTTCAGCTTATGAGACCCAAAGTATGTTTAACCATATCATCATTTTTGCCCGACAGATTATCATGTGGATCGTGATGATGATCTCCCCCACCCCTGGCAGCAGCGGCACTGCGGAGTTTTTCTTCTCCCAGTTCTTTAACGAGTTCCTTACCGGCTACACCTTTGTGACCAGTATACTGTGGAGGCTGTTTTCCTACTACCCCTACCTGATCCTGGGGGCCATCTTCCTTCCCAAGTGGATCAGGCAGGTGTTTTTCAAAAAGAAAGAGAAAAAATAACCATAGCAGTTCCAATCATAAACAGATGAAGCCGACCAGAGTAGCCAAATTGCCCTAATTTAAACCAAACGCAGCTCATAAAAATCCGACCGTAGGGTTGCTTCTTTCAAGAATATTGACTACTTTTGTAACTCCATTCGGGAAAGCCGGATGGCAACTTTGAAAAAAGACCTGCATTTCGCAAATATTCTATATGATAAAGCAAACCCTCCGGGGTGCGTATTAAAGATATATCGCGGGATGGAGCATCCACGATAGCGATCGGGAGTAGCCCGTCGGGCTCATAACCCGAAGGTCGCGGTCATCGTAAATTGACAGATTGATTTAAATATTAAAAAAAATATATCGCGGGATGGAGCAGTTGGTAGCTCGTCGGGCTCATAACCCGAAGGTCACAGGTTCGAGTCCTGTTCCCGCTACAATAAACCCCTTATACAGGCTGTATTTGGGGTTTTTGTTTTTTAGGGGGCGGCTTGGGTGACTTATTGCAGAAGATTACCTGATCTCCGCACTTTTTATGGACATAAAGAATTCATACCTAACCAAATTTTTTAACATTTGCCATATAGAAAATACGAGATTGTAATCGGTAAATAGAAATGCACCAATTTCGGTAAATAAGAATACACCATATTTGGCAACAAGAATGTACCAGCTTGTCTAACCCCATCATCGTCCGAATCATGATATCCAATGAATGATCGGTCAAATAATCCTTAAACCCTTCTCTATCATCTTCCGAAAGGTCTTGCAAGAAAATCTGTATCAAACTCTTTAATTCGTCATCGGTGATATTCGCCCATCTAAGAAGTAAGGCGCCGTGTACTACGGATAGCCCGGCTCAGAGGGCAAACCCCAAGGTTTTATTATCAAATAATTCATATTTTGGTTGAGATTTTGGTAAGACTAATCTTTTTAGATATAGAATTTAAAAATAAAGATCGAACTGTAGCTGCTCTTAACGAACTCATCGATTTAATAAATTCCAGGGTTCTTAGCAGGGTTAATTTTACGATCAGAACTTCGTTTCTAATTTCAGCCGCTCCCTTATACTATTGAAGGATCTCTTGATGTTTTGTGATAAAAATGGCCAAAGGGTTAATTTTAAGGAGGGTATAACCCATAACAATCAATAAGGGGTTTCACTGATCTGATAGCCGCATTTAGGCATCATTACAGCCAAATTGATTCAAAAAGAAGTGAAGCAAACGGTAAGTAAAATTATGAGGTGTTTTCTAAAGGATTTTTTGACAAGGTTTTAATCGGCCCAAACAGTCAATTTTTTGGAGGGATTTGTTCGACCTATTTTAAAAACCCATCATCGCAAACTTTTCAGGGTTCATCGCAGCCTTTTTCGGGTTCACCTTCTTTTCAAAAAACGACTGTTTTAATCAGGTAGGTTTGTAAGGTAAATCATTCATCATCAGTCTGTCACCAGGCAGGCACAAAACGTAAAATCATGAAAAATCTATTAAAAATTTCCGCAATAGCCGCCTTTTTCCTAGTATCAATGACAAGTATGGCACCTGTGCCTACCAACGGCCTGGTAATTGGAGACGAGGGGAAAAGCCTCTACTTTCATTTAGGTTCTTACTCGGAAGCTTCTACCGTCAAGATAACAGATAAAACAGCAAATACGCTCTTTTTTGCCAATGTTTCCGGAAAAAATTACGTAAAAAAATTCAACTTGGAGCAACTGGAAACAGGCACCTATTACTTTGTAGTGGACAATCCCCAATCAAGCGTGGCCTATACCCTGAGCATAAAGGATAACAAGGTAACAATCATCCATAAAGAGGAAAAAACCACTTCCCCTGTTTTTAGAGTAGTTGGAGATAAGGTCCTTTTTTCTTTGTCCAACAGGGATCTGAAAAACCTAGAAATAAAGATCACCAATGGCAAGAATTTAGTCGTTTTCAAAGAGGATGTATTCGTAGAAGGAAGCTTGGACAAAGTGTTCAATTTTGAAAAAGCCTCCAAAGATCAGTACACCATCACCATAAAAGATGGAAATACGACTCACAAAAAACATATAGAAATAGGTTAATTGCTGAATTTCCCCTAATCCGGGGTTGTTGGCCCAATTGAAGCCGGTTGTTGAAGACCGGTTTCTTTTTTTTTAAATGTCCATCCCATTGGATATGCCAAGCAGCACATGTCCCCAAATAAAACCCCAGTCGAAAAGTTTATCCTACAATTTCTTATCTTGTCTGATAATAAAAACTAAACTTAATGGGATCCCCTTTTATTTTGTTTCAAAAACACCAATCAGCCTTTTTACATGTCCTGGCCTGGTCTGTTTTTTTCCTCCTGCCCATAATTTATCACCAAGGATACCAAGAAGGCAGGCCCCGTTCCGTGCACGGTGAGGCCTTTCTTATATTAAATACCCTTACCAATGTTTTTTGGGTCCTGCTTTTTTACCTCAATACCAAATCACTCATCCCAAAATTACTTTACAAAAGAAAATTCATTTTGTTCCTGCTGACCCAGCTTCTGTTATTTCTCGTCATCCTTTTTTTTCACATGCTTTTGTTCAGGGTAATTGTGACAGATAAACCTTTTGTTTTTTCCCGTTCCGCTTTCTACAATAGTTTCCC
>PXCO01000137.1 GCA_003565295.1 Cyclobacteriaceae bacterium | reverse complement strand
GGGAAGGGAGGAAGGTGACAAACTGCTGCTATCCTATATAGACAATCCCCTGCCCAGTACCATTTTGGTGTTTGCCCATAAATACAAGACCCTGGACAAACGTAAAAAGATTGGCAAGGAGCTGGACGCCAAGACGGTGGTGGTGAACTCCGAAAAAGTACAGGAGTATAAACTTGGGCCTTATATTGAAGCTTATGTGAAGGAAAAGGGCTTTACCATAGACCCCAAAGCCAGTCAGGTACTGGCCGAATCCATTGGCAACAACCTGGAAGTGCTCACCAATGAGATCGACAAAATGTTGATCAACTTTCCCGAACCTGGGCTGATCAATAGTGACCATATTCAGCAATATGTGGGCATCAGCAAGGAATACAACAGCTTTGAACTCACCAAGGCCCTGAGCTTTAAGGATGTGGTGAAGGCCAATAAGATCATCCGCTATTTTGAGCAAAACCCCAAGTCCAATCCCATTATCCCATTGCTGGGGCTGCTCTATAGCCATTTCACCCGCATCCTGTTGGTGCATGCCAATAAAGGCCTTCCCGAAAGGGAGCTTGCGGGGTTGTTGAGGGTAAATCCCTATTTCGTGAAGGAATACCTTGCCGCAGCCAAACTTTACAATTTAGGCAAGATTATTGATATCGTGGGATACCTGAAAGAAGCAGATTTACGTTCAAAAGGAGTGGATTCCAATATGGATGAAAGCCAGAACCTTAAAGAGTTGATATTCAAGATACTGCATTAAGCATAGATAGACACATGAAGAAAGTTTTGGCCTTTTTTTTGGCCTTTTTGGGATGGTCAGGGGTGGATGCCCAGTCCACACTTTACCAGCAGGAGGAGGAAAAAGCATTTCAGGATGCCCTGGAGCTGTATGAAAAGGAGCAGTTTGCCGCTTCCAAGACCGGCTTTGAACGCTTGGAAAAGGAGGGGCTATCCGAAGGCCGAAAGGTAGAAACGGATTTTTACCTGGCCGCCTCGGCACTGAAGCTGGAAAACCCCGATGGGCCCGTACTATTGGAAAAGTTTATCCTGGACCACCCCATGGCCAACCAAAAGAACGAGGCTGCCTTAACCTTGGGGAACCATTACTTCCTGGCCAGGAATTACCACAAGGCCATAGAAGCCTACCAAAGGGCGGAATTAACCAACCTCTATGCAGAAGAGCGGGCGGAGTTGCTTTTTAAATCGGGCTATGCTTTTTTTCAGCTTAAAAATTACCAACAAGCGGTTGGATATTTCGAACAGGCAAAACGCTACAGGAGCGAGTTCCTTCCCGATGCCTATTACTATGCGGGCTACGTGTACATGCAGCAAAATGAGGACGCCAAAGCCATCAGGGACTTCAAGGAGGCAGAGAAATCCAGGGCTTATGCCGGTAAGGTACCCTATATGCTGGCCTCCATCTATTACCGGCAAGAGGAATACGATGAGCTGATCGCCTATGCCCCCCACGTACTTACCCGATCAGGATTGGATAAAAAGGAGGGTATTCAGCTCCTCTTGGCAGAAGCCTATTTTGAAAACAGAAACCATGAGCAGGCAGCTTTTTATTACGATGCCTATGTGAAAGCCAACAAGGGCAAACTCAACCGGGAACAACAGTACAAGGCCGGTGTGGCCCATTACCACGTGGGTAAATATGCCGAGGCCAGCAACTTTTTCAAGGAGGTGGCCCTGGAAAACGACAAATTGGGCCAGGTGTCCAGCTATTACCTGGGGCATAGCTATGTGAAACTGAACAACCCCCAATTTGCCTCCAACAGTTTCAGTACGGCCTATAAGCAGGACCACGACCTCCAAATCAAGGAGGAAGCCCTGTTCAACTATGCCAAGGTGAACCTGGAGAGGGGCAGCTTTCAGGATGCAGTGGTGGCACTTGACACCTATTTGGACAACTATCCCGGGGGGATCCATGTAAAGGAAGCAGAGACCCTGCTCAGTGATGCCCTTATCAATACCAATAATTACCTAAGGGCCATAGAGCATATGGAGCGTATGTCCAATATGTCTGAAAGAATCAAGGCGGCCTATCAAAAGGTGGCTTTTTACCAGGCCATGGTCTATCACAGGGATAAAAAATATGCACAGGCCTTGCAGTTCCTGACGAAGTCGCAGACTTATCCCATAGACAAGGAACTGTTGGTTCAGTCCCAGTATTGGAAAGGGGAAGTCCTGGCCGCAGACGGCAGGCTTGAGGATGCCATAAAAGCCTACGAGGGAGTGATCAACCTCAGGCCCTCCTCGCAAAACCCCCACCTGATCAAAACCCACTATGGGTTGGGCTATGCCTACTTTAACTCGGAGCAATATGCTAAGGCCGAGGCCCAGTTCAGGGCTTTTGTGGACAAGCGCAGCGCAAACCCCGACAGGGAGCAATATGCAGATGCACTTATCCGGCTTGGAGACACCTATTATGTGCAAAAGAAGTTTGACCAGGCACTGGAGACCTTTAACAGGGCCATTCGGGAAAACAACCCCTATACCGATTATGCCTACTTCAGGGCAGGGGTGATCCATAACTTCGAGAACAGGAACAGCCAGGCCATAGAGCAGCTCAACCGGGTGATAGACGGCTTTAAGAACAGCCGCTATTATGAGGATGCGCTTTTTCAGAAAGCCCAGATCAATATGGAGGACACCAATTATAGGGAGGCTATCCCCGGTTTCTCCGCTATTATAGAAAACCGTCAGAACAGTCCTTTTTTGCCATTTGCCTTGGAGGGTCGGGCGGTGGCCCACTATTCTCTTCAGGAATATGACAAGGCCATTGAGGATTACAAGGCCATATTGGATAACCACCCCAATGCCAGCAATGTGGACGCCGCCGTGGTGGGTCTGCAGGAGAGCCTCACCCTACAGGGCAGGGCAGGGGAGTTTTCCAATTATCTGGCCAATTACAAGAAATCGAACCCCGGCAGTAGTTCCCTGCAGAACCTGGAATTTGAAGCCGCCAAAAATCTCTTTTTCAATCAATCCTACAAGGAGGCGGTTAGGGCTTTCGAAAACTTTGTGCGCAGTTACCCAAACGTGGCCCAGACCCATGAGGCCAGGTTTTTCTTGGGAGACGCGCATAATCGCCTCGGGGATACGGACAAGGCCTTGCCCTTCTTCTATGAAGCCGAGAAAGCCGGAGATGTGGGATTGAGAAACCGGGCACGGCAGCGTATAGCGCAGATAGAATATGAAAAGGAAAATTTTGCCAAGGCCATCCCTTATTTGAGGACCTCGGCAGAAAATGCCAGGAACAAAATCGAGGAGTTTGAGGCCTATTCCGGACTGATGAGGGCTTACCTGCAGACGTCCAAGTATGATTCAGCCATTTACTTTGCTGACAGGGTAAAAGCATTGGGGGATGTGACGGTGGATGCGGCCCCCAGGGCACTGCTCACCAAAGGAAAGGCCCTGCTTGCCAATGGACAAAGGCAGGAGGCAGAAACTACTTTGAGGAGCCTGGTGGACGACTTTAAGACTGTACAAGGGGCGGAGGGACTTTACCTGCTTGCGTTAAGCCTGCATGAGAAAGAGCAATTTGAGGCCTCCAATGACCTTATCTTTGAACTTAGTCAGCCCTTTGGCCCTTATGACCTTTGGTATGGCAGGCATTTTATCCTATTGGCAAAAAATTATCTGAAGCTCAACGAGACTTTCCAGGCTAAAGCCACCCTGGAATCGGTGGTGGAGAATTCCACCAATGAAACCGTGAAAAAGGAGGCAAATGAATTACTTAGCACCATCAATTGATAAATGAATCAGGTTTACAGATATATAGGCATTTTAGCGGCGGCATTGGCTTTGAGCATCCTTGACGGGATGGCCCAGGAGGGCAGGGCCCGCGAGCGTGGAGAAATCAGGGACACGGAATTCATTATTCGAAAAGACAGGGTTTTGACCCTTCCGCAGCAGCAAAGGATCTTTGAAAGGCCCCCAAGTCTCCCGGAAGTGAGCAGCCAGAGCAATTTCGATTATCAGGTCAAGGATTTTTTCCTGGACCTAAGGCCGGTGCAATTGGAGGTGCAGCCTTATGCCAGGAATTTCACCAAGCCCGTTCCGGAGACTTATCATAGCTTTACCCGCTTGGGCTATGGCAATTACCAGTCACCCTTGGTGGATATACGTATTAACAATATCCAGGATGAGGAAATGAACTATGGGGTGAAAATCAAGCACCAGGGTTTTTATCAAGGGCCAGTGGATGGCCCCAATTCAGCGGAAAACCATACCGAGGTTCGGGCGAATGGCAGCCTGTTCAGGGACAATATAGAGGTCTTTGGGGATTTGGGCTACATAAGGGACCGGTACAATTTTTATGGATACTCCGTCAACCCTATATTGGAGAGCCTCCCCTTTGACCTGGAACAAACCTTTCACACGGTGGATGGGGATGTTGGCATCAAGAACATCAACCGATTGGAGGTTTTTGATTTTGACGCCTCATTGGGCTTAAGGCTTTTCAATGATGATTATCTTGCAAGGGAGAATGAGGCCAGGATCAAGGCGAATGTGAGGTTTCGGGCCAATGAAAACCTTCATGGGGGAATCCATTCGGAGTTGTATTTCACTTCTCCTTCGGATTCCACCTATTCTGATATCAACAGGAATTTTTTCCGCCTACAGCCCTATGCTGCCTATATCAAAGATGGCTGGGACATTAAAGTGGGGGCAAATGTGGTCCATGAAAACGATATCGTGCCCAATAAGACGGATGATTTCCATATCTTTCCCATGGCCAAGGTAGCTTATTACATTGTGCCTTCTTTGGGAGTATATGCCCGCTACGAGGGCGATGTGCAGCGCAACACCTATTATGGATTTGTGCGCGAAAACCCCTTTCTGGGTCCTAGTGCACAGTTGCGCAATACCATTCAAAACTACATGGCAGATGCTGGAATAAAGGGCAGCATTGATGGTTCTTTGTCTTATGAGGTAGGGATCAGTTACGGGAATTTCACCAATATGCATTTCCACGGAAACCACCAGTTTGACAGTACCCGTTTTCAGCTCATTTACGATGACATGAGCACCGTGATTAATTTGCATGCGGCGGTTAACTGGAATTTTGACGACTGGTATCAGTTGGACGCTAAGGCTGATTTTTATCAATTTGACCTGGAGGAACTGGAAAGTCATTGGCAGCGTCCTGAATGGGAGATTAAGGTGTACAATACCTTCAAGCCTGTAGAAGCCTTGCGTCTTCAGGCCAATGCCCATGTAATGGGAGGAATCCCGGTGCTGAACCTGGAAAGCGGTAGCCCCGATGTATTGAATCCCATCTTTGATCTTCAAGCCAAGGTGGATTACAGCGTTTCTCCCCGCTTTTCGGTATTTGCCATAGGCAACAACCTGCTCAACCAATCCTATCAGCGGTTTTGGAACTACCCGGTACGTGGCATTCAGGGGATAGCAGGGGTTACCTTTAAGTTTTAAAAAAGCCTGAGATACAGAATATACTGTGGGTTAATTCCCTCCGGTGTTGCCGAAGTGCTGGTTTTACTGTAGCTTAGTATATTCAAACCATAAATAATTTTTATCATGGCTGAAAAAAATGACCCCAACGACAAGGACCAACATAAGGAGGACGATGATTTTGGAATGCCAAATGTGGACATCACCCCATTAGGTGAAAGCCCCAAGAGCAGTGCTCAGGCTGCTGAGGGCAAGAATGAAGGAGCCGATAAAGCTCCTGAAGAAGTGCCGGTGGCCACGGTACCTGAAGAGGAAAAGCCGGAAAAGGAAAAGAAAAGCCGTTCAGGGTTTTTCATCATTTTATTGTTGCTTTTGCTTTTTGGTGCAGGATTTGCGTTATACTATGTGGGCGTTTTTGAGCAGTGGGGAGAAACCCCAACTGCCACAAGCAGTGCCCCTCCCGCTGCTGACGAACCTGCAGAGGAAGTAGTGCCGCCTGCACCCGAGGAACTTGCCGAGGATGAGGAGGCTGTTGCAGAAGAGGAGACATTTTTTTTGACAGAAATCACATCAAAAATCAATGTTCCCCGTTATTTTGTGGTGGTAGGGAGTTTTATCGATTCAGATTTGGCAAAGGATTATTCCAACCGGCTTAACAACATGAACAAGAGTACTTTTCTTATCCATCCGTACGGCGACATAGCTTTTTACAGGCTTGCCGTGGGCCAACATGAAAACCTCAGCGAGGCCTTGACCCATATGGAGGATATACAAGGGGATTTTGAGGAGAATTTATGGGTGCTTAAATATTAATATGATTTTACTACAAACCTTGTCTACAGATGGCCAAGTGGCCATAGACACATTAGCGGAGCTAGAAACCGCCACCGGATCTGAAATTGGACTCCTGGACTTGATGATCAAGGGGGGATACATGATGATCCCATTGTACCTGCTTTTCGTTTTGGCCGTATTCATCTTTGTGGAGCGGATGATCATCCTTAAAAAAGCCTCCAAAACACCCAAAGGACTTATGGACCAGGTGAAGATGATGGTTCAAAGCGGCAATATTCAACAGGCCAAGATGATATGCCAGGGTGAAGAAACACCCGTGGCTCAGATGATGGCCAAGGGCTTGGACAGGATTGGAAGCCCACTCAAAAACATCGAGGTGGCCATAGAAAACGTGGGAAAGATTGAAATTTACAAATTGGAAAAAAACCTGGGGCTCTTGGCCACCGTTTCCGGTGCGGCACCCATGATAGGGTTTTTGGGAACCGTAGCGGGTATGATCAGGGCCTTTATAGGAGTGGCACAAGAGGAGGGGATGGTATCGCCCAAATTGTTGTCCACAGGGATCTATGAGGCGATGATCACCACTGCCACGGGGCTTGTGGTGGGGATATTGGCATATCTGGGTTACAACTATTTGGTGACCAAGGTGTCCAAGCTCATCCACAATATGGAATATACCAGCATTGAGTTTATAGACCTTTTGCAAGAGAAAAAGTAACATGGCACTGCAATCCAAAAACAAAATTGAAGCCGCATTTAGCATGTCCTCCATGACGGACATCATCTTTCTGCTGTTGATATTTTTTATGTTGACCTCCTCCTTTATCACTCCTTCGGGGCTGCCGGTAAACCTTCCCTCCAGCGAGACTGCGGACATCGTGATGCAGGAGGTGACCGTAAGCGTGACCAAGGACCTTCGGTTTTCTGTAAATGACAGAAGAGTGGAGAGAAGTGAAATTAAAAATGAGCTGACTGCGTTGTTAAAGGGAAAGGACGGACATGTGGTGCTTCACATTGATAAGGAGGTGCCCGTGGAGTTCTTGGTGGAAATAGGCGGTATCGCTGCCACCTTGCAGGCGAATGTTTCCATTGCCACCAAACCTTTTAAATAGATTGCTATTCATACACTATGGAAGCTTGGGAAGTAGATAAGGAGTCGTATCAGGACAGTAAAAAGAAAGCCTGGCTCATCACCATACTCTTCAATGTATTGGTGTTGGTAGGACTGTATTTTATTGTGGTTTGGCGGCCACCGGATCCTCCTATGGCACAATTTGGACTGGAGCTCAACCTGGGGTTTACTGATGTGGGTAGTGGGGACAGGCAGACCACCACGCCACCATCCACTGCACAGCAGCAGGCCATAGAAGCACCCGCTCCCGGGGAGACTGCTCCCAAGGTGACGGAAACTACGGTGCCCAAGGCTGCCCCGGAAACATCTACTGCCAAACCCCAACCTAGCCAAACACAACGGGCTGTGGAGGCCCAGAGCAAAACGGAGAGTCCCCTAAAGGGTACGGACAAGGCTGCCGAATCGGTGACCCCGACTCCTAAACCAAAGGAAAGCAGCACGCCCACCCCCCAACCTGCGGAAAAGGAAGCCGAGCGTACTGAAACCAAGGCCGAAGAAAAACCTACAGTTGACCCCAGAGCACTATTTGGAGCGGGTGGTACTTCCGGCTCCGGCAATCAGCCCAGTGCGGGCAGTAATCAGGGAAGTGGTAACCGGCCCGGAGATGAGGGGAACCCTCAAGGAACGGTGGATGGCAGATCCATTCTTCAGTCCGGTAGAGGAAATGCCGGCGATGGTGCCGGCTATGATTTAGACCTGGCCGGATGGGATTTTGCCTCCAAACCCACTATTGTGGACAATGTGTCTACCCGGAATGGTAAAATTGTATTCCGCATCACTGTGGACGACAATGGCAAAATCGTTCAGGCCATACCACTGGAGCACAATGTGGGGAATGAAGTCTTGGCCTACTACCGCACGATAGTAAATAAACTTTCCTTTAAGCGGCAAAGTGGCAATCCCACAGCAGAATATTCCACGGGTAGGATTACCTTTGTGATCAAAGTGGACTAATGACCTACCAAGAAACGCTGGATTATTTGTATTCGGCTCTTCCCATGTTTCAGCGCATTGGTGCGGCGGCCTTTAAAAAAGACCTCGGCCCAACCCTTCGTCTATGTGAGCAACTGGGCGACCCTCAACATAAATTCAAAAGCATACACATTGCCGGTACCAATGGCAAGGGGAGTACTTCCCATACGCTGGCGGCAATCTTACAGGAGTCCGGGTATAAGGTGGGCCTTTACACCTCCCCACATCTGAAATCCTTCAGGGAAAGAGTAAAAATAAACGGGGAATGTATCCCGGAATCGGCGGTGGTGGATTTTGTGGAAAAACACAGAAGGTTTTTGGATGAACTTAAACCCAGTTTTTTTGAGATGACTGTTGGGCTTGCCTTTGATCATTTTTCCAGGGAGCAGGTGGACATTGCCGTGGTAGAGGTGGGCATGGGTGGCCGCTTTGACAGCACCAATGTGCTACACCCTGCACTCAGCATCATCACCAATATAGGCATGGATCATACCCAGTTTCTGGGAGATACCCTGGAAGCCATCGCCTTTGAAAAAGCCGGAATCATCAAAGAGGGGGTGCCTGTGATCGTAGGGGAGGTGCTGCCGGAGACCAAAGCGGTATTTGAAAAAATCAGCCATGAAAGACATGCCCCATTGACCCTGGCTCAAGAAAGGGTCAAAGTATCCAGGATAGGTGCCCCTGTACTCAAAGAGACAAAATGGTTGCAAGCCTTTTCTTTAAGCTATGGGGAAAAGCAGGTGGGTTTGGAATTGGATCTTTTAGGCCAGTATCAGGTGCTGAACCTACCGGCCATTTACATGGCCTGGCTGAAGCTCAAGGAAATGGGTTGGAGACTGCAAGAGGAAGATTTGTTACGGGCCATGAGGAACGTGACGGGTATTACCGGATTGAAGGGAAGGTGGCAGGTCTTGGGTGAATCTCCCCTGGTCATTTGCGATACCGGTCATAACAAGGAAGCGGTGAAGGTTTTGATGGAACAATTACTTCAAATACCCCACCAAAAGCTATTTTTAATCTGGGGGATGGTGCAGGACAAGGATGTTTCCGGTGTGCTACGTTTATTGCCCCGTCACGCACATTACCTTTTTTGCCAGGCGGATTTGCCCCGTGCCATGCCTGCCAAGGATCTTCAGGCCCTTGCGGCCGATTTTGGTCTGCTGGGCGACTGTGTACCCGGTGTAAACGATGCGCTTGAACAGGCAAGGAAAAATTCGGGGAATCATGACCTTATTTTTATTGGGGGAAGTACTTTTGTGGTCGCAGAAATAGAAGAATTATAGTAGCAGCATGGGCAGAAAGAAATTGCAGCGTTTTGAGGATAACGCCATCAACAGGAATGTGATCCAACCCGGTAAATCAATTTATGAAACCATCAAGGGCCAATGGGCTTCCTTCTTCCAAAATAACAGCCCCCTTGTGGTAGAGTTGGCCTGTGGCAGGGGCGAATTCACCGTGGGGATGGGCAGGGAAAGGCCCGATCACAATTTTGTGGGGGTGGACATAAAAGGTTCCCGGATTTGGAAAGGCAGTACTACGGCGATTAATGAGGCATTGGAGAATGTGGCTTTTCTCAGGGCACAAATCGAGCAATTGGAGTTGTTTTTTGAAGAGGGAGAGATCAGTGAGCTTTGGGTCACTTTTCCGGATCCCCGACCAAAGGACAGGGATGAAAAGCGTAGGTTAACCTCCCCACGGTTTTTGGAGATGTTCAAAAAATTGGTTAAAGAAGAAGGAAGTATTCATTTTAAAACTGACAATACCGGGCTATTTGAGTATACCGTGGGACTTTTAGAGAAAAGAGATGATGCTGAGGTATTGAAAATTACCCGGGATTTTTATACCTCCCCATGGAAGGAACTGCATTACGGCATCAAGACCCGTTATGAACAAATCTTTTCCGAGAAGGGGGAGAAGATTAAGTACCTACACTTTAAACTTCATTCAGATACAGGCGAATGATATCTGGAGTCTATCAAACATATATTTCCCGGTTTGCTACCTTTCCCCCGAGCATAGAAGAGGCCCCTCATCGGGAGACTTCATTGATGATCTGCATTCCTGCGATAAATGAACCCCATATCCTGGGCACCCTTGAATCATTGGCCAAGTGTGAAGCTCCTCTTGGTAAAGTGGAGGTGATCATTTGTATCAATGCACCTGAGGGGGCGGGCGGGGATATCCTTTCACAAAATGCCCTTACCCAACAGCAGGTTGAGAACTGGAAAGAGTGGCATTCCCCAGAATTTCTCAAGGTGCAGGTCATGCGCATAGAGGGGTTGCCTAAGAAGCATGCCGGGGCAGGCTGGGCACGTAAAATAGCCATGGATGAGGCATTGGCAAGGTGGACCGTCTTGGGAGTGGACGGGCCTATCGTTTGCCTGGATGCGGATTGTACAGTTTCGGGGGATTATTTGGTAAAGATTGAAGAAGCCTTTATGGACCCGGAAGTAAAATTAGGGCATTTGGAGTTTCATCATCCTTTTGAACAGGAAGAAGATTCTATCCTTAGGCAAGGGATCATCCTTTATGAGCTCCACCTACGCTGCCATATTGCGGGATTGGCCTGGGCAGGTTATCCCTTTGCCGAGCATACCGTGGGATCGTGCATGGTGGTAAGGGCATCTCACTATGCCAAAGAGGGCGGAATGAACAGGAGAAAGGCCGGGGAAGACTTTTACTTTATGCATAAGTTGTTGCCTTTGGGGGGCTATGTGACCATTCCCGCGACCGTCTATCCCTCCAGCCGGGTATCAGAAAGAGTTCCCTTTGGCACCGGCAGGTCCCAACTGGAGTGGGTGAAAGGGCAGTCTGCCGAAAAGCTCACATATTCAGTAACTATCTATACAGTACTGAAGTCATTTTTTAAGGATTTATCGGATAGTTTTCAAGTGGAAAAAGAAATAAATTTAGAGGAGGTGAAGGGGTTTTTTGAGCAGGGACAATTGGAATCCATGCTGGCCTCCTTCAACTCCCAATCAGGCAGTGGGGAGATATATTTCCGCAGACTATGGCAATGGATGGATGGATTCAGGGTATTGAAGCTAACCCACCACCTCAGGGACCATGGCCACCCCAACGCACCCGTGCCAAGGGTGGCGAAGGAATTGCTAAACATGGAGGCTTTTTGCGATAGGGAAAGGAATAGGGTGGAGGAGTTGTTGAGGGGGATTGAGTAGGGAAAGTTTAAATCTAATGTGACGCCTGATGTTATTTTGGATGATCCTATTTTGACCAAACCTGACCATAAAATCCATTATTTTATCACAAACTTACAATGCATCAAGATCGCTGATCCTGATTTTCAACACCTCCACACTTTGTTTAGCACTGGCAAAAGCCACATATAAAAATCCTTCGTGTTCGTATACATGCGGATAGTCCGCATGCGGGTTGCCAACCAGAAAACCCATTTTAGTAAATACCATTCCATCTTCACTAATGGCAATGGTCAATGGGTCGCGTTTTGCCGGATTGGCATTTGAAACCATCACATATCGGCCATCGGATAACCGCAAGCCGCTGAATTTTGATTTGGCATCCGGAAAATTTGTTTTCACGGGCTTTGTCCAGGTTTTGCCATGATCGGTAGAAAAAGCCGTTGATTTATTTCGTAATTCTAGTGAGATAATTTCCATGTTTTTATGTTCAGCTCACTTGATAATTTTTCATGATACAGATCAGGGTGCGCATCTTTTCTATAGAAAAAAGTCCATGTCGATGCTCCATTCTTTAATTAAAATGGCTGGATTATTCGTTAGGGAGCCTGCAAAATTGATCAAATTCTCTTAATAACGATTAAAATATAACTAAACAATTTATTTATCATATCAAAAAGTAGATAAAATACAATAATTAATAAAAATTAAAATTAATATGTAAATTTTAATAAATATTATGGCACAACTATTGTCTAGTGAATAATAATCTCTCTTCTATATCAGTCAGAATGAGCTTCTAGAAAGGAATAGGAATGGGAAAAAACCGCTTAAAATCGTTTGAACCTATATCAATACCATAAAAACCAACTACTATGAAGACCAATCACCAAAACTCAGAAAACCCGAAACAGGCCGACCTGGCAAAGAACAAGCTGGAAGACAAAGAAGCTGCGATGACCACCGACCAAGGGCTTAAAATCAACGATGACCAAAATTCCCTTAAGTCAGGCGAAAGAGGCCCTTCTCTGCTTGAGGATTTTATTTTAAGGGAAAAGATCACTCATTTTGACCATGAGCGTATTCCTGAGCGCATCGTGCATGCCAGGGGTTCTGGTGCCCATGGGGTATTTAAGCTTTCCAGTTCCCTGGAGAAATATACAAAGGCAAAACTTTTTTCTGAGGTAGGGAATGAGATACCGGTTTTCGTAAGGTTTTCTACCGTGGCAGGCTCAAAAGGTAGTACCGATTTGGCACGTGATGTTCGGGGTTTTGCCGTGAAGTTTTATACTGAGGAGGGGAATTATGATCTCGTTGGGAATAATATCCCCGTGTTTTTTATACAGGATGCGATGAATTTTCCGGATCTGGTCCATGCGGTAAAGGCTGAACCCCACAATGAAATACCCCAAGCCGCCTCAGCACACGATACCTTTTGGGATTTTATCTCTCTGATGCCGGAAAGCATGCACATGATCATGTGGGCGATGAGTGACCGGGCTATACCGCGAAGTTTGAGGATGATGGAGGGGTTTGGGGTGCATACCTTCCGTTTCATTAACAAAGAGGGCAAGTCCACATTCGTGAAGTTTCACTGGAAACCCATGTTGGGGATTCATTCGGTGGTTTGGGATGAAGCACAAAAGATCTCAGGCAAAGACCCTGATTTTCATAAGCGGGATCTTTGGGATGCCATAGAGGATGGGGACTTCCCTGAATGGGAATTAGGGGTGCAGTTGGTACCCGAAGAAGATGAGCACAAGTTTGATTTTGACCTATTGGATCCTACGAAAATTATTCCTGAATCCGAGGTTCCCGTGCAGCTGGTAGGGACCATGACACTCAACCGCAACCCTGACAACTTTTTTGCAGAAACTGAGCAGGTGGCTTTTCATCCGGGACATTTATTACCCGGAATAGATTTCACCAACGACCCCTTGTTGCAAGGCAGGCTTTTCAGCTATACCGATACTCAATTGAGCCGGCTGGGGAGCCCCAACTTTCACGAAATCCCCATCAATCGCTCCATTAATCCCATCAGAAACCATCAGCGTGATGCGCATATGCGCATGCAAATCAATAAGGGAGCGGTTAGCTACCATCCAAATTCCATTGATGGTGGCTGTCCCTTCCAGGCTATGATGAAAGACGGTGGATTTCATTCATATGAGGAACGTATAGATGGCAAAAAAATCAGGGATCGTTCCCCATCGTTTAGAGACCACTTCAGCCAGGCTAAACTATTTTATAACAGCCAAACCGCGGTGGAAAAAAAGCACATGGTGAGTGCCCTGCAATTTGAACTCTCTAAAGTGAATCGCCCGGAAATACGGGAGCGAATGGTAAATCAGTTGACGAATGTGGACCTGGAGCTTGCCTCACAAGTGGCAAAAGCCCTGGGCATAGACCCTCCGACCAAGCGGGTAGAACCAGTGAATGAAGGCAAGCCCGCTGATGCAGACGAAAGGAACTATAAGCCTGAAGTCCGTGAACCCAACACTAAAGTTGACGATGCCCTGAGCATGGTGAAGAACCTTAAGAATGCCGGAAAGTCCCGAAAGATCGCATTCATCACACTGGGCTCATTTTCACAACAGTCCATCAATGACCTAAAGAAAATGGTGGGTGATGCGGGTTCTAAGGTAGAAATCCTGTCCGACCGGCTTGGGGAATTGAAAGAAGGTGGGAAATCGCTACAAGTTGATCATACCCTCTTTAATTCAGCATCTGTTTTGTTTGATGCGATTGTGTTGGGGGATGAAAAGCTTCAGGCCAAAGAGATTCTCAAGAATTCCAAAATCAAGGAATTTGTCACGGATGCTTTCAATCATTGCAAACCGATACTATCTCTTTGCAATGTTGATGACCTAATTGAAGAATTGGAATTACCCTGTTGCAAAGAAGGAAAAAAATCTGCCAAGGATCTATATATTGATTCAGATCCCGAAGGATTTGTAAAATCCCTGAGCAAGCATAGACATTGGGAGCGCGAAGCCCATATTGATTAAAAGGTAAGGACAAATCCCGCCATTAAATATCATACTCACTCTACACTGCTCTGAATGCAGGGGTGGGTATGTGTTTCGACTTTATTGATTACCGGCTTTATGGGTCCTCACGCGTGGTAAAATCAGCCCAGTCAATAACATCCAACCTACCAATTTTTATAAATGATGCAGAAATTTGATAGTGAAATGAAACCGTTACAGGGGATTCCCTCGCAAATTGGAAATACGGGATTGATCAGATTATCCCATTTGTTTCCCGAAAAGGAAGTTTATGGCAAATTGGAACTGATGAACCCTGCGGGAAGCATCAAAGATAGAACCTCCAAATTTGTCATTGAGGAATCCCTACGGTTGGGGTTAATAACCAAGGATTCATGGATTGTGGAAAGTACCTCGGGCAATATGGGCATTGGGCTTGCTCAGGTATGCCTTTATTATGGAATTAAACTTCGATTGGTGGTGGACCCGTTTATCAATCGCCAAACACTATTGCTGCTTAAAGCTTATCATGCGGAAATTGAGATGGTAAATGAAAAGGACCAAGGTGGCTCCTATTTGAATACCAGGATAAAGCGTGTACAAGAGTTGTTGCAAGAATTGCCAAACGCCTTCTGGACCAGGCAGTATGAGAATGAACTTAATCCGCTTACCCACCATCAAACCGCCAAGGAGATTGTGGCTCAATTGGGAATTGCACCGGATTACATATTGGCTGCTACCAGCACTTGTGGTACTTTAATGGGATTGGCCTCCTATTGCCATGAAAACCGAAAGGGAACCAAGGTAATCCCGGTAGATGCCCAAGGGAGTGTGATTTTTGGAGGGAATCCCGGTAAGCGTGTCATCCCCGGCTTTGGCGCATCCCGAAAGTCCAGTCTCCTGGACACCAATATCCTGGAACCCCCTTTAATCATGGAAGAATGGGAAAGTATTGTGGGATGTAAAAAGTTGCTTGATAGAGAGGCCATTTTGGCTGGTGGTTCCACTGGTGCCTTGGTGTCGGCTATTGATAAAATGGACTTGGTACCTGGGCAAAAAGCTGTCATCATCCTATGTGATAGAGGAGAGCGGTATCTTGAGACGATCTATTCGGAGCCGTGGATCGAAAAAACATATGGCAAAGATGTATTAACTAAAATAAACCAGGCAGTTTATGAAGATTTGGTGCCCGAGACAGTTTGCTGATATCAATAGGAAAAACAACGTAGTTTTAAAGCGGCTCATAAAAACGAGATATGCACCCGAATCGGTTTATCGGATAGCCATCGTGGGGGGAGGGCCCAAGGGCTCGTATGCGGTGGAACGATTAGCCAGTGTTTGGAATGCCTATTTCCCGGCAAAGAATTTGGATATAGTGGTCTTCAATGAATCTCCTTATTTTGGATCAGGCCCAAACTATCAACCTGATCAGCCGGATTTTCTGCTAATGAATTATCCGCTGGGGAAAGTTAATTTCTGGACAGACGAAGAGGAGCAATTGGTAAGTGACAGACTAAGCCTCTTTGATTTTTTGGCCAACATACAGAAAGACAACCTATCGGATCTCCAAGCCGAAGACTATTGCTCCCGCTCCTTAACAGGGGTATATCTTCAATATTGCCTGTGTAGAGTGGTCAATGCATTGCCTTCGAATATCCGTCTGCATCTTATTATGGACAAGGTAACTACCATTGAGAAAGTAGGTGATGGCATGAAGGTCAAGTCTAATCGGGAAAGCTACGGTGGTTTTGCCGAAGTACTTTGCTGCACCGGGCATTCCTATCAAATTTCTAAATCAGATCAGGTCGATGTTCCAGCAAATTTAATTAAAAGGGTTTACCCTGTACAAAAATGGAAATCTGAAAAGGTAGCTGGGAAAACCGTTTTGATGAAGGGGCTTGGCTTAACCTTTATAGATGGGGTGCTTGCCCTTACAGAAGGCAAGGGCGGTACCTTTTACCGCAAGAAAGGCATACTGAAATACCATCCTTCCGGGGAAGAGCCAGAGCTAATCTATGGCTTTTCACGGACTGGACTTCCAATGATTTGCCGCCAAAAGGAGCCAATTGATATCCCCCTTAAGTATTGCACAGTAGAAGCCATGGAAGAGCTTATGCAATCCAAAGGAAAAGTTGATTTTAAGCATTCTGTTTTACCTTTGATGGAAAAAGAATTCAGGTATAGATATGCCAGGCTCTATTGCCGCTTTGTCGGAAAAAGTTTCTCCCCTACCTTCTACCTGAAAGAGCTAGAGGGCATATTGGCCGATGCTTACCCCTCATTTTCCGCATTGGACTTTGAAGAGTACCTTTTTCCTGCCAGAATGCAAGGGAAGGTGCATCAGCAAATTTTGAATGAACTGGAGGCTATGCTGTTTCCTTATGCTGAATCTACAGATCAGCAGGCCAGGTTAGCCCTGAGTACTTTATGGAAGGAAATTTATCCCTATTTTAGCAAACTATACGCCTTCGGTGGGCTAACAGGTAGTGGTCAGGAAATTTTTGATAAAAAATACAGGCCAGGACTTCAACGGGTGAGCTACGGCCCCCCTAAAGTCAACATTGAAAAATTGCTGGCACTGGCAGATTCCCGGATATTGCGGTTTGATGTTGCCGTAAATCCGCAGCTTTCCTTCGGGGAGCAGGAGGGGAAAATCATAGCTCAAGTTTCTTGCGGTGATTTAAAAGTACATGCTGACCTTATGATCGACGCCAGAATCCCAACTCCGGGTTCTATGAACCTACAGCCTGAATATATGCAGAAGTTAGCTGAAAGAAGTGGAGTCTCATTATTCAGCAATCAGGGATACCAAACCGGATGTCCCGATATAAATAAGAATGGACGCCTTCTCTCACAACACAAAATAGCCTTTTACGGAACCCCGACAGAGGGCTGCACACTGGATAATGAGAGCTTATCCAGGGACAACAACAATCTTCTTTCTTCCTGGGCCCGACAACTAATAAAGACTTATGCAAAGATCGAACCTTCCAGAACTGACACCCATTGTACATTCATGGATTAAGGATGTCACGAGTAATCATCCCCTTTTGGAAAAATGGATATCCAAATGGGGATCGCCGGTCAATTTGCTCAACTTAATTCCCTTCCAGCAAAACTTCCAAAAATTTGACCGCTTGTTTAAAAAATATGGAATAGAGGGTAAGGTCTTTTTTGCAAGAAAGGCCAACAAATGCATATGTTTTGTCCGGGGGGTTAAGGAAATTGGTTTTGGTGTGGACACCGCAAGCATAAATGAAATGAAGGATTGCATACAGGCCGGGATCAGTCCCGAGATGATTACTGTCACTGCTGCAGTCAAAAATGAGCAACTGCTTTCCTATGCAGTGGCACATCAGATCCCGGTGATGCTGGACAATGAAGACGAGTGCGGGTTGCTACACTCTATTCTGGAAAAGGAAAACAAAACCTTAAACGTGGGCTTTCGCTTGTCAGGGTTTGAGTGGGAGGGTAAAAAATGCTACTCACGGTTTGGCTTTGATGTTGATGAAATTGCTGCCTTTCTCGAGGAGGGCCTTTCAAACAGGGGTAAATACAGAAGGTTCCACTATAAAGGGCTTCATTTTCATCTTAATGGGTACAGTATCGGACAGCGTGCTGCTGCCTTGTCGCAGAGCATTGATATGGTGGACCGGTTGGCAAGCAATGGGTTTACTACTTCTTTCGTTGATATTGGGGGTGGGATCCTTATGAATTATTTGGAAAACGGAGAGGAGTGGGAAGGTTTTTTCAACGTCTTAAATGAAACACTTCTCACCGACAGAGAAGAAATTACCTTTCAAAAGGACCCCTTAGGTATGGTAAAGCTGGGAAACCGATTAATCGGTGAGCCAAAGGTTTATCCCTACTTTAACCAGCATCCTCAGGAGCATTTTGTAGAGCAAATCCTCACCACACAAAAAGGAGATAAAGCACTGCATCGCCATTTAAGTGAGCGCAATCTTGAATTGAGGTTGGAACCTGGAAGGTCTTTGTTGGATCAGACAGGGGTAACGGTGGCTAAGGTTGCCTTCAGGAAACGGGATTCAGAGGGACGTACCTTGGTGGGGTTGGAGATGAACAGGACTCAGATGTTTAGTTCCAGCGAGGATTTTCTATTGGACCCGATTTATATTCCAAAAAAAACCACAAACGGACCCCCCTGCGATGTGTATTTTGTGGGTGCTTATTGTTTGGAGCAGGAACTTATCCTTAAAAGGAAGATCAGTTTGCCCCAGTTCCCCGAGATAGGGGATCTCATTTGCTTTGTGAATACCGCAGGATACATGATGCATTTTTATGAAAGCCAAGCACACCAATTTGATCTCGCCAAGAATTTGGTGGTGAAAAAAAACGCATCATGGGAGGCAACCCTTGATGAGAATCTTAATGCTGGAAATTTTTTATGACAGGTGGATGAAATTTAAAAATGCATGTTTTCTTACCAAAAGAGGGCTATTGACCTTAAAATATTAAGTTTTCAAAAGGGGTGGCCATAAAAAAAGACTAATATTGGAAATAGGCCTGGGATATAGGTTAAGTTTGTATTGTAAAAAAAGTAGACACAACAATACTGACTGCTCAATAGTTAATTCCCTAAAAAATGCGAATGAAATCTTTCTTAACTGTTTGTATGCTCTGGATAGTTACCTTTTCCTATGGTCAGGATGAGGAAAAGATCGCCAACCCTATTTTGGGAGAGGTGCCTCAAAAAGTCCAGGATATTTTCAGACCTGTGGTGGAAGAGGTAACGGTAGAGGTATGGGTGGACAGCCTTACCATACCCTGGAGTCTGCGATTTTTGCCGAATGGAGATGCCTTAGTGGCCCAGCGTACAGGGCTTATTCAGCGCATACCGTCAGGGACAAATCAACCGGTACCCTACTTAGAGGTGCCTGAGGTAGTCCACGAGGTAGATGCCGGGCTTATGGGAATGGACCTGCACCCTGATTTCGAAGAAAACGGTTGGATTTACGTCATGCATGCCTATAGGAACGAAAATGATCAACTGCTCAGCAGGGTAGTTAGGCTGAACCACCAACCCGAAACAGCAGAAGTAGATAAAGTTATCCTTGATAATATACCCGCATATGCCATACACCTGGGAGGAAGGATAGCATTCGGGCCAGATGGTATGCTCTACATTGGAACGGGGGATCTTTCCCAACCTTTTTTGGCACAGGACTTGGATCATTTGGCCTCTAAAATTCTAAGGATAGACCCCGAAGGGGAAATTCCTGATGATAATCCCTTTGATAACTCCCCTGTCTATTCGTATGGTCATAGGGTCGTTCAAGGGTTTGCCTGGGATCCGGAGAATGGGGCCTTTTTCAACTCCGAACACGGGCCCTCAGGTGCGAAGGTGGAGGGAGACGTAAGGTATAGGGATGAAATCAACCTTGTGAAAAAAGGAGGCAACCACGGTTGGCCCATGGTGGTAGGTGCACCTGGAATACCCGAGTACCAAGACCCCCTGGTAATGTGGAACGAAGCGGCAGTCCCGCCGGCAGGCATGACTTTTTATAGGGGAGATCTTTTTGTGGCTTCCCTTGGAGGGCAAGCTTTAATAAGAATCTCACTGGGCCGTGAAGGAGAGAATTATTCGGTGAGTAAGATAGAACGCTGGTTTTCCTATGCCCCTTCCCAAGGGATTTATGGTAGAATGCGGGATGTGGTACAGGGTCCGGATGGGCATCTGTATGTTACCACCAGCAATACTGACGGCAGGGCAGCCCTACGTATTCACGATGACAAGATCCTTCGGATAAAGTTCAAGGAATAAATGCACCTAT
Source organism: Cyclobacteriaceae bacterium (assembly GCA_003565295.1). Classification (GTDB taxonomy): domain Bacteria; phylum Bacteroidota; class Bacteroidia; order Cytophagales; family Cyclobacteriaceae; genus Pleomorphovibrio. The sequence goes on along the minus strand of PXCO01000137.1, from coordinate 14,788 downwards.
CTCCCGAAGATCTTCGCAGAGAACATCTGCAATAATCAGGGGTAATCTACCGGAAACCGGAGGAAATAAAACATCTAGTCCACTAAGTAGAACTTCAAAACCCATCGTTTCTTTCTCGTAAACACAAAAAAGGTAGAAAAGCATCAGGCAAACGTGTACGGAAAAGCCATACCTGTCGGTGCTGGTTTTTATGAGGAGCGGATGGGAAAGTTTAGGCCTGAGGGAATGATGGCCTAATGGATAGAAAATTCATCGGTTGTGGAGGCGTTCGCTCATTAGTTGGATTAGCTCTCCTTCAGTTCCAACCGCTCCAGAATGTCCAGCATTACATGTAGCATGACCAGGGCAACAAAAGTCATGATCAGCGCGATGGCCAAAAAACCGTAAACCACTTGTTTGCTCAGTGCAAAAAGCATAATGCCAAGGCCTAGGGAGGGAAAAATCCCTACCATTAACACCCCTCCAATGATCAGTGGTTTAACTAATTTTCTGTCCCAACTTTCCTCAAAGCCTACCATGGAAACCAGGGATATGGATAATCCCGTAAGGTAAAAAGCCAACAAACAAATGGGGAACAAAACGATTAAGCCCCAGGCATAGCCCCCGATTATTACAGAGGGCACTATGGCCAGCAGGGAAAAAACTAAGGTCTGATATACATCCAACCTCAGCAAGTTCCAAAACTTTGCTGTCCAGCTCGCCGGAATCAAAATGAAAAAGGGTTTCTTTAGGTCACCCACGGAGGTCTTGGTCATCCCGGCAATGAAATAGAACATAAATAGGGTAGCCATATAGATGTACAGGGCATAATGAGGAATCCAATCCAATCTCCCCAAAAGGGCCAGCAAGACTCCGACACCGGCAAAAATCCCGGGGTACAACCCAATAATGGGGTGAAAATCCTGGCGGGAACTGTGCACATAATTCCTCCAGTACAGAGCGATTGCCCCTTGACCAAAGGAGGGCAACTCCAGTTCTTTCTTGGCATTCAGGCTTACGTTGGATTCGGAAGCCTCCTGCTTTCCCTTTACTTTTTGTTTAGTATCCTCCTTGGACTGGGTGCTTTCCAGGACGTCTTCATAATACATGCCTGCATGGGTCAAAACCAGCTTTACAATCAGGGTATATGAAAACGCATAAGCTGTAATCAGCAAAATCAATTTTACCCAGTTTTCATGTCCCAGATACATTAATATGCCCCGGCTCCATCCTACAAAAGGAAAGTAATCAAACCAGGGCGCCCCAATCCAGGAAAATGCACCCTCCATAAAATTCTCGGAAAGTATCCCCGGCACTACAATCATCATCCCTAATAATATAGCAAGAGCAATGACCCCTTTCTTTACCTGGGATAGAATCCCAAATTTGGTGTTAAGGGTGAATATCAGGAAGCGCAATGGGCTTAGAATAAAGAAAAATAAACCCAAGCCCAGGATCATTGCCCCAATGTTCCAAAAATTAAGATCAAAAGCCTGGTTGAGTTGGGCAGTACTGTATAACACGAAGAGCAAGGATCCTCCCAGAGAGGGTAGGAGGGAACGGACCATATAATAGACCAACAACCGGGATGGCTTTACCGGGGCGGTGAACAAAAGGTTTACGTCGGCCATGGAAAAGAAGGTGACGTTTTTTTCGGTAGCCTTATACAACCTGAACACAAAAAAGACCAAGGCCAAGAGGGTGAATATACCCGTGACATTTTGTGCGAGTAGGTTGATCTCCTCAATTTCTCCCGCCACATCCTGAAGTTCGTCCAGTTGGCCAAAATCATTGCGGCCTCCCCGGGCCCTTCTAAAGTAAAAAAAACTGAAATAGGCCAAAATCCCTGCATAGGGCAACAGGCGGAAAGGATTTTTGAGAATAAGCCATACGTTGTTGAACAGGATGAACAGGTCTTTCCTGATCAACAGTTTGAATTCATTCATCTTTGGTCAATTCTAAAAATAGGTCTTCCAAAGTGGTGTATACACCTGAACTGGAAGCTGATCTTAAATTATCCAGAGAATCATTGCCAATGATTTTGCCATCCTTCATGATCATGATGCGGTCGGCAATGGTCTCAACACTGTCTATCAAATGGGTGCTCACCAGGATGGTCTTACCGTTTTCCTTTAATTCCCTAAAAATCTTCTTCGTGTTCCTGATCGCCTTAGGGTCTAAGCCAATCATGGGTTCATCAAAAAGCAACACACTGGGGTTGGTAAGCAAGGCGCAACATATAGACACTTTCTGGCGCATGCCTTTGGAGAGGTCCCTGCCCAATTTTTTCCGCTTATCCAGCAGGTCGTAGGTATACATCAGTTCCTCTGCGATAGGTTTCCAATCTTTTATCCCATAGGCCTGGGCGATAAACTGAAGATGTTCCTCCACCGTAAGCAGATCATATACACTGGGGGTCTCAGGGATATAGGAAAACAGTTTTTTGGCTTCCACACTTAGGTGGTCGTATCCTCCTATGGTCACCTCCCCTTGGGTTTTTCTCAACAACCCCACAATGCATTTCATGGTGGTGCTCTTTCCTGCTCCATTGGGCCCCAGCAATCCCACCACTTCGCCCCCTTTCAGAGAAAAATCGATGTGATCCACCGCCATCTGTTTGCCATAAATTTTTACAAGTCCTTTGACTTCCAGCATAATCCTTAAAAATTATTCAAAATGTTTAACGCTTCCTAGCCTTTTTGGTTTGAAGTTATACCATTCTTTGTTCAAATCCTAAAAAAGCATCAATGCCCAAATTGCTTTAAGTGATGATCGAGGTGCTTCCAAATCACCTGCCCCCATTCATGATGCGTTAGGGGCCCAAAATAGGGGTGTGGGGCACGCAAGGGCTTATCCAAGTGCTGCAATTTCAGCAGCAGCTCCTTATACACCCTTATTTGTTTTTCAAATTCAAGGCTTGAAACCTGCCCATAAGTTTCGAATGCTGGACTGGTTTTCACATTCTTGGGAAAAGTGGGTAAAATATAGAGCGCCAACCATTTCACCATGGTTTGTTTGAAGGTCGCTTTTCTGAGTTCCCTATCCCAGCCTATGGTTTTTTGTATGGCTATGTTACAATGGGAAAGCATTTCGGTAGGGTTCATTTTACCCCATTTGGCCTTATCCCCCGGCTTTAATTCCGACACCCTGTCCATCAACTCTTTAATGACTCCAGGGTCAAAAATTGACTTCCCCATTTGGATCAGGCGAGGATACTCTTAATAACATGACCGTGAACATCTGTAAGCCTAAAATCCCTGCCCCCAAAGTGGTAGGTTAACCGTTGGTGGTCTATGCCCAATAGGTGAAGCAGTGTGGCATGCAGATCGTGAATGCTTACGGGGTTTTCCACCACCCTGTACCCGTATTCATCGGTTTGTCCATAGATGGTGCCCCCCCTAATGCCTGCACCTGCCATCCACATGCTAAATGCAGAAGGGTTATGATCCCTTCCATTGCTTCCCTGAGCAAATGGGGTTCTCCCGAATTCCCCTGTCCAAACCACCAAGGTCTCCTCCAATAGCCCCCTGGATTTTAAATCTTTGAGCAACCCGGCAATGGGTTTATCCACGGCATGGGCATTTCTGGCATGTCCGTCCTTGAGGTTATTGTGCTGATCCCACCGGTCAATGGAAGGATCTACCTGTGGACAGGTGAGTTCCACAAAACGTACACCTCTTTCTATTAACCTCCTTGCCATCAGACACTGTGAACCATAGTTCCGGGTATGCGGATCATCATCGTAAAGCCCATAAAGCGATTTGGTCGCTTTGCTTTCCGCCTGGAATTCGGTGAGTTCCGGAACGGAAGACTGCATGCGGTAGGCCAGCTCATAGTTGGCAATGGCTGCTTCTACCTCTCCGCTGCTTCCCTGGGAGGCAAAGCGCTCCTGTTCCACTTGTTTCAAAAATTCCAATTTTTCCCTTTGGGGATCCCTTTCAGTCTCGTAGGGGTTGATATTGGCCACGGGTTCCGCACCTGCTTTCATGATGGTGGCCTGATAATTCGCAGGTAAAAACCCGTTTTTAAAATTGTCAATGCCCCCCGGAGGTACCAGCCCCCCGTCTAAGACCACATATCCGGGCAGGTTGCTGTTTTCTGTGCCCAGCCCATAATTGACCCAGGATCCCATGCTTGGACGGCCTTGGAGGCCACTGCCCGTATGCAGGAAATAATTGGCGTTGGTGTGTTCCGGGAAATTGGAAACCATGGACCGGATCAAGGCCAAATCATCTGCACAGGATGCGATATTGGGAAAAAGCTCACTGACATCCATGCCGCATTCACCGTACTTCTTAAAGGTCCATGGGCTCATCAAAATCTTGCCATTATCATTAAATTGGGTGGCATCCACCTTGAATTTCGGGTCTTGCCCGTTTTCTTTGGCTAGTCTGGGCTTGGGGTCAAAGGAATCCACCTGGGAAACCCCTCCATCCATATACAGGAAAATCACATTTTTTGCCCTGGGGATATGATGCGGGGTCTTTGGCCATCCCTTGGAAGTTGTTTCTGAGAGGGGAGGTCGGGAATCCCCGGGCTTACATGCGCCCAAGCTCCCTCCAAACATGCCCATAAAGGCAATGGCACCAAATCCACACCTACACACTTCCAGCATTTCCCTTCTGCTCATAGGGGTGTACAGTCCATGGGGTTTTCCGTTTTGACTCATAATAAATAGATGAATTCCTTCATGTTGAAAATGGTATGGCAATAGGATTTCCAAACTTCCAATGCATCCACTCCATTATCTTGGGTCCTGGAATGGATAAATTCTCCCGCTGCATGCAGTTCCCTTTCTGTGGGTAGTCTTGCAAAGGCCCGCTTGTAAATCTTTTGTACCCTGTCCTCCCAGGTAGCCTCCTTATCCCCTAGAAGTCCCTCGGCCATGATTTCCGCCTGACGGATTATAAAGGGGTCGTTCATCAGCAAAAGGGATTGATCCGGGACATTGGTGACATCCCTATTGCCAAAGGTGGTAAAGGGGGTGGGAAAGTCAAAGGTGCGCAAAAAATGGGATAGAAAATTCCTTCTTACCTCCAAATAGACACTTCTTCGTCCATTGCCATCTATGGGGCCATTTTTGGAGGGCCTACCTCTTCCTTGCATAAAATCGGTGAGATGGATGGGCACGGAAGGGCCGTAGGATAGGGTGTCCAAATTGCCGGAAACCATCAAAATAGCATCCCGGATGGCCTCACTTTCAAGCCTCCTTATTGGGTAATGGGTAAGAAGGACTCCAGTAGCATCCCATTCCTTGTTTTCTTCCAATAGGGTACTGGACCTTTGAAAGGCTTCGCTCATCACGATATGACGGATCAGCGTTTTGATAGACCAATCTTCCTGAACAAACAACAGGGCCAGGTAATCCAGTAACTCGGGATGGCTGGGCAACTTTCCTTGCAACCCAAAATTGTCCACCGTTTCCACGATTCCCCTGCCAAATAGGTGGTGCCAGATCCGGTTCACCATTACCCTGGCGGTCAAGGGATTCCTGGGGTCAAGCATGGCTTCTGCCAATTCCTTCCTTCCGCTTCCTTTACTTTCTATTATTGTACCTGTTCCTGAAATCTCCGGAAGAAATCTGCGCTCCACCACTTCCTCACTTAGCTCCAGATGATTACCTCTGATAAACACCGGGCTTTCCCTGGCAAAGCCATCGGTTACCCCACTAAAAAAGGTGAGGGTATCCGAATGAGGACTTTCCAGCTCGTTGATTTTTTGTGTAAGCCCCTCCAATTCCGGGAAATCCCTCTCCAGCTCTTCCTCTCTAAGCCACTTGTTCAATTGGCTGACCTCATAGGCACTTGCCTGGTAAGCAGCCCATCTGTCAAGGATTTCGGACATGGTCCTTTTTTTCCTATCCCTGGGATGTGGGGGTGTTTGCCATTCTCCATCGAAGGCCATGGCGAACTGTACTTCTACCTCATCCTCCTGGGTTTGGATGTACTGGTGGTTTTTGTAGATGCCGGGAAAGACTTCGATATAGGCTTTTCTTCCTTTCCAGTCGGAAACATCAAATACCAGGTCTTTCCAATCTTCCGTATCCACCTTTTGTTCCAAGCCACCGTATATGGGATACCGGATCAATTGGAAATTGTCCATTACTATTCGTATGGTGCCGGTTTTTCCCCTGGCCCTCACCCCGATAAAGTCTTTGTCGGTGACAAAATCCGCTGACCTCAGTGCTCCAAATCTACCCTTTCCAAAGTAGGCACTACTGGCCCGGCCTTCTTCAAGCGTTTTAAGCTTACCTTGCGCAAAAACAGGCTCTCCCAGGACGGTCAATGGCCCAAAGGCCAGGCCGTCACTTTTCCACCCATATAGGGTCTGCCCCCTGAAATCACCGAGAATTTCCATTACCTGGTCCTGGCTTTCTTCTAAGGAAGTAAGCTGAAAATCCGCCTTCTTATCTGCAATGTTTCCCCAATGTTCTGCGAATTTTTGCCTGATCTCCTTCCGCAGGTGTTGGGCCCGGTCAAGGTCTTGTAGTTGGGCTTGCTGTTTTCCATCTACTTCAGGGGTAAATCTTGTGCCCTCTAGAATGCCATAAAGGGCATAATAATCAGTCGTGGGTACCGGGTCAAATTTATGGTCATGGCACTTGGCACAGGCTACGGTGATGCCCTGGAAGGATTTGCTGACCACATCGATCATATTGTCAATTCTGTCCGACTCGTCTTTTCTCAAGTCCACGGGGCTATGTGTACCTTCCCCCATGGCCCAAAACATGGTCCCGTAATGGGATTGTACCATGCCCTGCGCGTCTTCTCTGGGCGCATTCAGCAAATCACCCGCTATATGTTCTTTCAGTAATTGGTCATAGGGGACATTCTCCCTGAAAGCCTTGATGAGGTAGTCCCTGTATTTCCATGCGCCCTGAATGATATAATCGAATTCATGCCCCTTGGTTTCGGCATAGCGGACCACATCCATCCAGTGCCTGGCCCAGCGTTCCCCATAGGCAGGAGAATCCAGGTAATGATCTACCCAATCTTCGTAATTGAAAGTACCATTTTTCGCCTTTTCCAACTCCTCTTCGGAAGGGGGCAGGCCGGTTAGGAGAAAAGATAACCTGCGGATTAGGGCTTCATCAGAGGCCCTGCCTGAGGGTGAATTTACCTTTCCTTTCCAGGCATTCGATATTAGTCGGTCTATGGCCTTAGAGGGGGGGAGTTCTTTCTGTGTGTCCAGGATCTTTGGATCCGGGGGCACAAATGCCCAGTGGGGCTCATAGTTGGCACCCTGCTTTATCCACTTTTGTAGCAGGGCCAGCTCCTCTTCATTCAGCTCCAGGTTAGAACTGGGAGGGGGCATGCGAATCTCCGGGTCATTATGGTGGATGCGTTTCAGCAGCTCAGAGCGGGAAGGTTTTCCGGGCACAATTGCCTTGTTTCCACTTTCTAGAAGGGCGATGGCGTCCTCATACCTGTCCAGTCTCAATCCCGCCTCCCTGCTGCTGGGATCCGGCCCATGGCAGAGGTAGCATTTTTGCACCAGGATTGGTTTGATATGAAAATTAAAATCGACCTGATCGGGGAGGTTTTCCCCGCTGTGGTTTGAGGCATTTGGTTCTTTGCAGGCATATAAAAAAAATAAAGCCATCCCAAAAAAGATCAAAGGGAGGGAAAAGACTAAAATAGACTTTTGGGTGATCTTAAACATGGATGGCTTTATGTATTGAGATTTTCAATATAATACAATCCTCGATAAATATCCATTAAAATGGGAACAATCACAAGATTTTTATATAGTCGGGACATTGGAAACCAGGTTTTTATGTCTATGGATTCGTAAAAGGAAGAAATTTAGGACATAAATATTCGTTTAAAATCACTCTTGCCCAGAATTCAAGCCATTGAACCAATAAAGGTCTTACTTTCCATAGTGGCTTTCGGTGAATTTATGGATATTTGAAGTATGGATCCCTCCACAATTTCAACCGATCAGGAAAAAGCTTTTGTCGTAATGGTAATGGGTCTGCCGGGTAGCGGCAAAAGTTACTTTGCCAGCCGCTTGGCCAAACAATTAGATGCGGTTTACCTGTCCAGCGATTCGGTTAGAAAAGATCAGTTCCCGAATGGTGAGTATGGAAAGGAAGCTAAAAGGAAGGTATACATACGGATGGCCAAAATGGCTGAAGTAGTTTTACCTTCCAGGCAAAAGGTAGTGATAGATGCTACCTTTCACTTAAAGGAGTTTCGGGAAATTTTCACCTCACGGGCACAAAGATGGGGCTGTACCCAATTTTGGATCATGGTAGAGGCAGATGAAACCCTGATCAAACAAAGGGTGGGTAGGCCCAGGAAGGACAGCGATGCGGATTACAAGGTGTATCAACTATTGAAAAGGGAGTTTGAAGCCCTTGAGCAGCCCTACTTAAAGCTTACCTCTACCGATCAAAATTTGGAGGAAATGTTGGAAAAGGCAATGGCATATCTTTCCATCACACCATGAATAGAAAGGAGGTGGAAATATTGGCCAAAGAGGGGATTTTCAAAGGAAAGGCATTGAAGGGAAAGGTTATAGAAACCCATATTTCCTGGGTCATATTGTCCGGAAAATATGCCTTTAAAATCAAAAAACCACTTCAGTTAAACTTCCTGGATTTTTCCACCCTCAGCCTCAGAGAAGCTTATTGCCAAAGGGAAGTGGAACTCAACCGGCGCTTTACCGGTATTTATTTCAAGGTACTTCCCATTCATTATTCCAACGGAAGTTGGCTGATAGGGGAGGAAAGCGAACGTAATCCGGTGGAATTTGCGGTGTGGATGAGGCGTCTGGCATCCGGGAAGAAAATGGATTACCTATTAAAAAAGGATAAGGTAACTCAGGCCCATATCCTTAGCCTGGCAAAGGAGGTGGCCCATTTTCATCAAAGGGCAGAGCCCCTGTATCCCCCATTTGATTTAAAGGGGTTGAAAGATACCTTTAATGACATAGAATCCATCCAAGAAGTAGTGGAAGCATTCAGTTCACAGGGTCAATTGAGGGATTTTCAAGAAATCATCCCCAAAAGTGTGGAATGGAGCGATAGCTTCCTGGAGAAACATGCCAAACGCTTAGAAGAAAGAATGGGAGAGGGGTTTATCAGAGATGTGCATGGGGATTTACATAGTGGAAACATTTTTTTGTATGAGCCTCCCATATTGTTTGACTGCATAGAGTTTCACGATGCCTTCAGGCAGGTTGATATCCTTTATGAGCTGGCCTTTATGTGCATGGACCTGGAGGCATATGAACAAAAATCACTTTCGGATCTCTTTTTAATGGCGTATCAGGGCCATTTAAAAGTCCTTCTCAAAAAGGAAGACCTGGCCTTGTTCATATACTTTAAAGGACTGAGGGCAAATATCCGGGCCAAGGTGCACGGAATAGCCCTCAAACAGGCCAAGTCTCCAAAGGAGAGCGCCAGGCAGCTACAAAAGTACCTGCAATTGATGAATGGGTATATGGAGGTATTGAAATCTTAATTTTATTTTTAATGTGTTGATCATTTATTTTTATTGGTCACATTGAATCTCGCTTGATTTTAATCATTCCTGCGTGGGTCGATTGCGTCATGCTCCTTTTCCTCTGCAATTTCCTCCAGCATGATTTTTACTTTTTCCGGTACTGTTTTTCTCTCTAACCAGCCCACGACCAAGTAAATAATGGTGGAGCTGATTACCGGAAGGCTCACCTCCAGGGCAAGGCTATTCATGTCCATATTTTTGGTGATGACAAAGGCCAAAAGTCCCACCAATATAGAGCCTATGGCTGCTTTTGGGCCGCAGGATTTAAACCAGGGCACTACGCCAAACAACATGGGAACGGCTATGGGCCCCACAAGGGCACCAAACCAACTGATAATTAAACCTAGTACCCCTCCAAATTGCTCATACTGGAAGGCGATGATGATGGTCCCCAGCGTAAACAAAAAGGTAGTTGCCCTGGCCGTGAACAAAGAAGTCTTTCCTTCCCTGAACCGCTTTGCCAATGCAGGTAAAATATCCCTGGTGATCACTGCCGATATGGTGTTGATATCGGATGAGGTCATGGACATGGTATTGGCGAATAAGGAGGCAATGACCAAACCTATCAGGCCAATGGGCAGCAGTTCCATGGTAAGTATGCCATAAGACTGGGTGGGATCCTCCATGTCTGGAAGAATCACCGGTGCCGCCCACATGGGAAAGAAGAGGATCAAGGGCCATATTAAATAGAGGAAACCCGATAATCGTGCCGCTTTACTGGCTTGCTGTTCAGAGGGTGAGGATATATACCGGGTAGCCAGGTTCCATTGGCCCCCGTTATAGGACAGGAAGTTGATAAAGAGAAAAGCCAGGGCAAATGCCGCCGTATAAGGCTCGTTAAAGGGTTGGCTGTTTCCTTCCGGCAGTTGATCCCAGACGCCGAGTATGGAGGACATTCCACCCAATTTGCCGACAACCACCACAAACATCACTATGCCTGCTACAATTTGCACCACAAATTGGGCGAAATCCGTGATAATCACGGCCCAAAGCCCTCCAAAGGTGATGTAGAGCAAGGAAATACCTCCAGAGATCAAAATTCCTACCGGTAATGAAATTCCCGTAAACACATTTAACAATACAGCTATTGCGGCCCATTTTGCACCTATGTCGAAGAGTTTAAGCATTACACCGCTCCATGCCATAAGTTGCTGGGTGGCCAGGTTGTACCTGGTTTCCAGAAACTCCAGTGGGGATTGGATTTGAAACCGCTTTCTAAGCCTTACCCAGAACACCGGGAATACCTTGGAACTCACCACCACGGTGATGCCAATGGTAAATGCCCACCATACGTACACTGAAAAACCATGGGTGTAGGCCAGTCCAGCATAAGCCACAAACACCGCCCCACTGTATCCGGAGACATGGTGGGAAATGCCGGAAAGCCACCAGGGGAGTTTGCCACCGGCCACAAAGTAGTCCTCGGCGTTTTGGTTTTTAAAATATGACCAGATGCCTATAGCCAGCATCAACAAAAAAAACAAGCCTATGACCAAAAGGTCCAGCGTATGTAACTCCATGTATCCTAGAAAGTAAAGCGGTGTTTGGGTGAATGGTTAATCTTGGTTTATACGGTTGGCTCCCATCCCGGGGCATATTCCCTGGACCAAAGTTCCATGGCCCTGGGGTCATTTTTGATTTTGCCGTTTCCGGGGTCTATGTCCAAGGATCTGCCCACGCGCTGAGCAATGTTGCCCAACTGCACCAATAAAGTACTTTGATGGGCGCCCACGATTTCAGACCTCACGGTGCTGCCTTTTTTGATCCCGTCAAAGAAATTCTGAATGTGTATGGCATCCAAAGCCTGGGCCGGGCTAACCTTGTTTTGGGGGTCTATGGCATAGTCGTTTTTCACCTCCTTGATGACTTCATTTTTGAGGTCGAAAATTTTATAGGAATTCCCACCCTCTATGAGCAGGGTTCCGTCTTCTCCGTAGAACAGGACACCAACGGCACCACCCTCTATGTGTTTTCCGTTACAGCTTCGGCCTTCCCAGGTGATCACTCCTTTGTCCCCAAACTCCATGTTGATGATTTGGGTGTCGGGGGTTTCCCAATCATCCTGATACCGGTATCGCCCCCCTGCGGAGCTTACTTTATTGGGGTAGTCCACCTGAAGGCCCCACCTGGCCAGGTCCACCATGTGCGTGCCATTATTCAATGCCTCACCCGTGCCCCAGTTCCAGAACCAGTGCCAGTTGTAATGGATAAGGTTGTCCCTGAAATCTTCCCTGGGAGCGGGCCCTTGCCAAAGTTCAAAGTCCAGCCACTCAGGAACTGCAGTCTTCTTGCCATGCCCAATAGGCCCCCGGTTATTTGCGTACCAGGTTTTTACCATATAAGCCCTGCCGATTACCCCGTTGTGCACTTCTTTGATGGCCTCCACCACGTTTGGCCAAGACCTTCTTTGGTTGCCCACTTGGATGACCTTTCTGTATTTTTTTACCGCATCCATTAGCAATTCCCCTTCACGGGGGTTATGGCTGCAGGGTTTTTCCAGGTACACGTGCTTTCCCGCTTGGCAGGCCATGATGGCTGCGGGGGCATGCCAGTGGTCTGGACAGGTCACCACCAAAGCGTCCACATCGGGGTCTTCCAGCACCTTGCGCACATCTTTTTCCTCCTTGGGCTTTTGGCCTTGAATTTCCTGAATTTTGTCTACGAATTTGGCTGAGGCCTGACTGTCCACATCGCAGCTATAGATCACATTGCAGTCCTCTTGGGAGGCGAAGTTTTGCCCGACGGCATTTCCCCTTGACACCACGCCCATACACGCCACATTGATCCTTTCGTTGGCCCCTATGATCCTGCCGTAACTTTTGGCACTAAAGGCCGGCATCATGCCTCCTAACCCCACCAAGGCAGTACCCTGGGCTGTTTTTTTTATAAATTTTCTTCTGGAGTTTTCCATTTTAACTATTATTATTTTTACAAATTGAAAATTGAAAATGGAGAATTGAAAATGAATTAAATTCATCAATCCTCAAATTCATAATTCGTAATTGACTAACTCAAATCTTCAATTTCCCAGCTTCTCTTTCTGCTTTTTCCATCACACTTTTCAGGGAGACGGACTGACCTTTTTTTCGTTTGCTTTCGTCGGCAGCCTCCATAAAGGCAAAGATCTCCAGGGTTTCCTCGGGGTCAATGGGGGCTTTACCGGTATCGAAAAATTTGGCGATCTCCACCAGCAGAGGCCTATAGCCTCCATAGGGACCTAAGTCGGTCATGCCATCACTTCCAAAGGCATTGCCTCCATATCCATGCTTACCTTCCCTGGTTCCCCTGAAGGTGCCAATCCTTTGGTCATTCCATGTGCCTACGACTACCTCCATTTGGTCTGCATAAAATCTTTTTACCTCCTCGCATCCTTTGCCCATCACGGCAAAGAGAGTTTCTACCCCATGCACCCCATACCAGAAGAGGTCAGGATGTGTGGGCTCGAGGGTGGCGGGGCTAAAGGTATCCGCACCCATTACTTTTCCGATCTTTCCCTGGTTTACGGCCACCACATTTTCCATATAGCGAAGTGAGCTAGAGGAAAACATGGGCACCTTATATTTTTCTGAGGCCTTGAACAAGGCAATGGCATGTGCCAGGGAAGCTGCGATGGGCTTGTCAATGAAGACGGGCTTACCGGCTTTAAATACCTCCAGGCCTTGCTCCAAATGCAGTCGGCCATCGTTGGTTTCCAGAAGCACATAATCACAGGTGTCAAGCAATTCAGAAATGGAATCCACGATGCGAATACCAAGCCCTTTCATTTCTTCCATATACCCGGGAATCCGGTCCACGGATGACTTGATGTCCCGGCTACCGTGAGGATAGGCCGCCACCACCTTATATCCGCCCAGGTCTTTTTGTGCCTTCTCGTCATTAAAGGCCTTTGTAAAGGCCACACTATGAGAAGTGTCAAGTCCTATTATACCTACTCTTTTGGAATCTTGGGTAAACGCTTGAGCAGACCAAGCGGGTAATTGCGAGGCAAGTCCCACTCCCATGCCCACCTTGGCGGTCTTGGTTAAAAATTTTCTTCGGTCGATGTTTGGGTGCATATTTAATTTAGCGTTACGTAATGGATTTTCTACAATTGAACAGCCAATTTACTATTTAATTTCAAAATTGGGCCAATTTGGAATTATGAATATGGTCAGCGGTCGTACCAATATGCTGGAAGGCAGTTCATTTCATTTACGAATTATTACAGATCCAAAAAAATATTTGGAAATTATCAAACAGCGAGTAAATTTGTTACTCGTAACCCCCCAATCCATGGGACTTACCCGGCGAAGCTGTAAAAAGACCTAAGCGTTTTGTGGTTGGTAAGAGTTTAATTGGTTTTTGGACGGGTTAATTTGGATTTCAAACCAAAAAATAAGAACACCCTCAACTTGAAGGCTTTTTAAAGGCCTATTTTTTATAGTCATCCATTCACGTTTTTACAAATTACGGAAGTGTTAGATTCATTGATTACGTCGAAGACGAGGGTGAAACTTTTGATAAAGTTTTTTTCCAAGGAAGGCAACCAGGGTTATCTCCGCGGGTTGGCCGAAGAGTTTCAGGAATCCACCAATTCAGTGAGGGTGGAGCTCAACCGTCTGAGTGAGGCGGGATTGTTGGTGTCTCAGACCCTGGGAAAGACCAAGAGTTACTCGGCCAATCTTGAACATCCCCTGTTTAAGGAAATAAAGAGCATTGTGGCCAAGTATTTGGGTTTCGATCACTTGTTGGAACAGGTGGTGAAAAACCTTGGCACGGTCAAAAAGGCCATTATTGTGGGGGATTATGCCAAGGGCAGAGACACGGGAGTGATAGAGTTGGTGTTGGTGGGGGAGTCCATCAATTTCGATTACCTGCAGTTTTTGGTAGAAAAGGCCGAGCAGAAAATCCACCGCAAAGTTCTGGTCAAGGTATTGGATCAGGACCCGGGCAATAGCCTGGAAGGAATGGTGGTTTACGATGTGTGATTTCCGAGGTTAAGGTATTTGGTTTTAAAATGATGAATAGTTTAGCGATTAAGTGCAGTGGAGTTTATCCACTTCGTGGTTGCGGGCGGTTGGAAGGTCGCCTGTGACCACCGGGCTGTTGCCCGGGGCTAATGGGGTTTGACCACTGCCGTGGTCTTTTTGGGGAAGAAACCGAGGATGTTTTTGATCAGAATTAGAGTAGATGAATAGCTGTCAGGATAGGGATCCAGAAAGCAGCAATGTGTTTTCGAATTAAATGGATGTTTTACCAACAATATCATTGAGAAAAAACAAAGAAACCCTTCAGGGTTTCAACCCCATTAGCCCCGG
>PXCO01000364.1 GCA_003565295.1 Cyclobacteriaceae bacterium | reverse complement strand
TTATGATCCCTGGGTTTACGGTTTTTGCCCTGGTCACCCTCCTCCACTCCATCCTTATCCACGAAGGGAATCATCATGATTTCCGCTTCGTCCAAAAGTTTTTTCATGTTCTTTGAAGGCCCCATTAGTGCCCGTATTATTCCTTCCATCACATAATTGCTCATCATCTCACAAGCATGGGCTCTAGCCGTAAATAGCAGCTTTACCTTTGGGGTTTTTGAGAAATTTGAAATGCGGATTTTTTCGACAGCCCGGCCTTTCACGGTATGGGTTAGCGTTTCTAGTCGAAGTTCCTCCCGGCTCAGGTAATTGGATACAAAAACATTGAAATCCTCTTCTGTGTAAGGCATTCCCATGCTTAAACGTATCGATTCATCCGCTTGGGAAAAATGGACGCGGAAAAGATCATCCCCCAGGTGGTCTTCCCCGGGAATCCATTCCCATGACCTTCCTCCATCCCTGCTAAAGGCAGCCCCCCTATTGGTAAGCGTATTAGGCTCCAAGCTTTTAAAGTACCAAGTGCCCTCTTGCTGTGCACTGGCCTTGAAATACCAATAAAACCAATGCCCCTCTGTGTCCCTAAGGTCAGGCTTGAAATATACGGTATCCCTGCTCACTTTCTCGAATATGGCATTCCCACCGGGGAAATTTGCTGAAAGATCAATAGTGGAAAAATGGGGAGAACAGCTTTTAGAAAGGTCAGGTGTGTCCGTGTAAACGCTTGGTAAAGTCTCCAATTCTTTGTTCAGCCCTACTTTGACGGAAAGGTGTGCTGGATGCCTTGAGTGGTCATGTAGTTCTTGATGTTCTTTTTCCAAGTCAAAAAGTATCAATTTTTTGAGCTCCGGGTTACCTATGGCACCAATCATGTCATACCGTTGATCACCGGTAAAAATGGAAAGGAAATTGGATGTTGGACGGACAAAAAAAGAAAAGGCAAAACAAAAGGTAAGGAATAAGGAGGATGCCCAAAGGGGGAAAACAGGATTACGCATGGGTTGATTAAGGTATTCAGGCTGGTATATCAGTTGATTTTCGGATAGTAGCCACTACCCATTAAAGCAGTAAGTTACTATTTTGTTACTACAAATAAAAGGGGGAATATTTTAAAAAAATATTAAAGGATATTTTTGTCTTTATTTATTTTTTCCTACATTTGTCTAACTCAAATAATGAGGAATGTTATCAAAGACCTGTAAATATGCTATAAATGCCATGATCTACATGGCCACGCGACCCGATACCGGGGAAAAAACCGGATTAAAGGAGATTGCGGAGGCCATCAACTCCCCGCAGGCCTTCACCGCCAAAATTCTTCAAAGCCTGGTAAAGGACGGTATGGTAAGTTCCACGAAGGGGCCCCATGGGGGATTCTGTATCAAAAGACCTGCGGCAAAGATCTTTTTAGCTGAGATTGTCGCATGTATTGATGGAGATCAGCTCTTTGTGGGGTGTGCGTTGGGGTTGGAAAAATGCACAGAGGAACATCCCTGTCCAGTACATTATAAATTCAAGGCGGTAAGGGATCACCTTACCGGCATGCTTCAAACCACCCACTTGGGAGATGTTTCCGACCGGGTGATTACAGGGCTTAGCTTCTTAAAGGTATGATCCATTAAAGGATAAAAGGATATTAAACTCTAATTAAATAAATTATGAATACTCTCGCTGAAAAAAAAGTAGGAGGTATAGTTGCCGCCAACTTCCGAACCGCCCAGGTCTTCACCAAATATGGCATAGACTTTTGTTGCAAAGGAGGCATTAGTGTCACCGATGCCTGTGAAAAAAACGGGGTGTCCCTGGATAAGCTTCTGATTGACTTGGAACATACCTTAGAAAGTAACGGATCCACGGATTACAGGAATTTTGGGTTAAGCCAATTGATAGACCATATCATCACGCAGCACCATCAATATGTGGAAAACACAATTCCGCCGCTAAAGGCCTACCTCACCAAGCTATCCATGGTGCATGGGGAAAGACATCCTGAATTACATGCCATTAAGGAGGAGTTCTTTGCCGCTGCGGATGCGCTCACCATGCATATGAAAAAAGAAGAACTTGTGCTTTTCCCCTATGTAAAAGCAATGGAGGAGGCAGATAAGAACAGCTATAACCTTTCTCAGCCTCACTTTGGGCACATTGACAACCCCATTGCCATGATGGAGCACGAACATGACACTGAAGGTGAACGTTTCCGGAAAATTTCCGCATTGTCTGATGGGTACCAGGCACCCCGGGATGGTTGTCAAACGTACAGGGTGGCCTTTGCCATGTTGCAGGAGTTTGAAGGGGATCTTCACACACACATTCATCTGGAAAACAACATCCTGTTTCCCAAGGCTAAAAAATTATTTGAAAAATTAAACGCATAGCAACATGCAAAATGCCCGCTTCACCATTAACGATGGCCTTTTCGCTGAGAAGCTCATCCGCCCATGGGTGAGGTGGGCCATTTTCTTCTTCTTGATGGCTTCTTTTTTTGGCCTGTTCATGCGTTATTTTTTTATTGGAGACATTCCCTATTTCGAATATAAAAATCTGCTGCACGCCCATTCACATGTGGCCCTCTTAGGTTGGGGATACCTGGCGATTACTGCTTGTTTGGTATTCATTTATGTGAAAAACCAGGCAAGGCTTAAGACCTACAAGGTGCTTTTATTTGGGAATGTGTTATCTACCATAGGGATGATGCTCAGTTTCCCCTTTCAGGGATACGGTCTGTACAGCATCACGTTTAGTACATTGCAGTTATTATTCAGCTATGGCTTTGCTTATCATTTCTTGAAAGACCTGGGAGCAACCAAAGGCCGTTTGGATAAAACTTTGGTGAAATACGGCGTATGGTGGATGATACTCTCTACTTTGGGACTTTGGGCCATAGCGCCTATAGGAGCCATATTGGGTAAGCTTCACCCGTTCTATACCTTGAGCGTGCAGTGGTTTTTGCATTTTCAGTTTAATGGTTGGTTTATCTATGCCCTCTTGGGGATACTGGTACATTTGGCTCAAAGAAAGAATAATCCTATCCTGATAAATCCCTGGGTGATGAGATCACTTCATCTATCACTGCTATTTACCTATGCCCTTACGATAACCTGGCACCTCCCCACGGAAGGCTTATTGACCATCAATGCCATTGGGGTTGGCTTACAGTTTTTGGCTTTTTTGGCTATTCTTTATCCAGTAGGCAAGAGACTATTCCTCTCTTTCCTTCCTCCCTCGGGGTTTGGTGAAAAAATCCTTTACGCGGGCTTTCTACTTTTAGGATTAAAAGCACTTATCCAACTGAGCTTGGTTTTTCACGATGCTGCCGCCGCCTCACATGAGGTAAGGAGTTTTGTGATAGGCTTTATACACCTTATCATGCTCGGGGCCATTAGTTTTGGCGCTGGGGGTGTTTTATTGATGAAAAATATTTTGCCTTCCTCTGTGGAAAGCAAGTGGGGATGGAACATGCTTTTAACGGCATTTGTGCTTTCGGAGCTAATCCTCTTTGCCCAGGGCCTTTTGCAATGGCAAAAATGGGGGGCACTTTCGTATTACCATGATTTGATTTTCTATGCATCCATTCTATTCCCGGTTTCATTGCTACTTATAGGGCTGGGAAGTTTAAGGATAAAGATATCCAAACCAACCCCATTGGCTTCAACAAAAACCGAAGAAGCTGTGTTGGTTCACTAATGCCCATTCCGCTCAAACCGCACATTCGATAAACCACACCTAGCTTCTAGGCTTCTCTGTTATCAGAGATGCGAAAAAGGGTATCTACCGTATAAGACAATTTGAGGGAACTAAACCTCTCCTATGTCCTCATATGCCTTATATGGTTCAAAAAAAATACGATAACAAATAAATCCACTCAAACCCTAAACCAACCCCAACAAGCTCCAAAGCACCTCATTATCAGGAACACGAAATAAGAGACAACTCATTTAAGACAAATATGACGGTATAAGAAAACTAAACCTCTCCTATGCCCTCATATGCCTTATATGGTTCAAAAAAGTTCAGCTTTTTCACCTCCTCCACCAAACCCCATTCCCCTCGGACCATCAGCGTTTCGAATTTTAAACTGCTCACTGTTTTTCCGTCAGGTGAAACTTTCCGGTAAAATTATTATCTTGTAAGGAAGATTTCTTTTATGAGAAAAATAGAGCAACTATTACAGGAATACGGTAAGAGCCATCAAAATCCAACCAATAAAATGATCCATTGGATTTGTGTCCCATTGATTTTTTTTAGTGTGATTGGATTGCTCTTCAGCATTCCCCCCGGACCAATGGAGAATTTGTCCTTTTTACTGGGCAATTTTGCAAATTGGGCCACCATAGTGATTGCCATTGTGCTTTTCTATTATATTTCCCTGTCTCTAACCTTGGCCTTGGGTATGTTTTTCTTTTGTTCTATCTGCTTAGCCTTGTCCAATTTAATCACAATTATCAGTGCAGTCCCGCTTTGGGTTATTAGTCTTTTTATTTTTGGCACTGCATGGTTCTTTCAATTTCTCGGACATAAATTAGAGGGAAAAAGTCCCTCTTTTTTACAGGACTTACAATTTCTCCTCATTGGCCCTGCATGGTTAATGCAATTTATTTACAGACGATTGGGCTTGTCCTACTAAGCAGCTTAAAAATATCTTAAGCATTTCCTTGCCTTACAATTTACGTAATTCGCCAACAAATTATAATTTTACCTTTATCAACAAAGGCCAACCAAACAGCTATTCCCATGATTCAACCCATATTAGCGGCAGCAGAAATCCCATTGCTCTCAGATATAGTGGTCATTTTTGGCCTTGCCATGCTCGTGATTTTATTATTCATGCGCCTGAAATTACCTACGATAATAGGCTATCTATTGACGGGAGCCATCGCAGGCCCTTACGGGCTATCATTGGTAGGGGCAAGTGTTGCTGTGGAGGTGCTTTCTGAAATTGGTGTCATCCTTTTGCTCTTTGTGATCGGCATGGAATTTAGCCTGCGCAGCCTGATGGCCATTAAAAAAGCTGTTTTTATTGGTGGTGCGATACAAGTTTTCTTGACCATTGCAGCTACCACTCTACTCACCTATTTATTTGGTTTTGAGTGGAATATAGCCGTGTTTTTTGGATTTCTCTTTGCTCTGAGTAGTACAGCGATCGTATTGAAATTACTTCAGGAATCCGGGCAGGTAAACACCATTTCAGGTAGGACCACATTGGCCATACTGATATTTCAGGACATTATTATCGTACCTTTTGTGCTGTTCACCCCCATGCTTGCCGGAGAATCAGATAATGTCTGGCTCTCTTTGGTTTACTTGGCCTTAAAAGGAGGCTTGGTGATTGTCCTTACTATCTTGAGTGCCAAATACCTTATCCCCCAATTGCTTTTTCGGGTGGCTAAAACCCGAAACGAGGAGTTGTTTTTACTCAGCATTATTGTCACCTGTTTTGCAGTGGCATATGCCACCTCCCTTTTGGGGCTTTCATTGGGATTGGGGGCTTTTTTGGCAGGGCTTATTATCAGCGAATCTGAATACAGCCACCATGCTACGGGCAAGGTGCTGCCCTTCCGGGAAATTTTCTTAAGTTTCTTTTTTGTTTCGGTGGGAATGCTTTTCGACGTAAGCTTCCTTTTCGAACATTTGATTACTATCGTTTTACTCGTGTTGTTGACCTTTGTGGTGAAGTTTATTGTGGCCACCATAGCCGTTAAGTCCATAGGGTCTAGTTTCAAAGAGGCATTTATCGTTGGACTATCCCTGTTTCAAGTCGGGGAGTTTTCCTTACTATTGGCCAAGGAAGGACTTCGTTTCGAATTGTTGGACAACATCACCTATCAATATTTTCTTGCCATCTCCATACTTACCATGACCATCACCCCCTTTATCCTTAAAAAAAGGGAGGATCTGGCCTGTCGCATGCTCAATATTCCCGTTCCCACCAAAATTAAGCAGCGCTTCGGAGACAAGGAAGAGGTGCCCATGGGGGAAATTGACAATGATGAGCTTAAAGATCATTTGGTGATCATTGGTTATGGACTAAACGGAAGAAACCTTTCGAAGGCTGCCAAAAGTGCCAATATCCCCTATGCAATAATTGAAATGAACCCCGAAACTGTACGAGAAGAAGCTGCCAAAGGGGAACCTATCGTCTTTGGGGATGCGGCTAACCCTTCGGTTTTGGAGCATGTAAACATCCATAAGGCACGGGTGATAGTAATTGCCATTTCAAACAATGAAGCCACTAAAGGCATAGTGATAGAAATCCGCCATCACAACCACAATGCTTTTTTGATTGTGCGAACCAGATACGTAAACGAAATTGAATCCATACGCCAATTAGGTGCCGATGAGGTGATTCCCGAAGAATTTGAAACCTCTATCGAAATTTTCACTCGGGTCTTAGGCAAATATTTGGTACCCAAAAGGGATGTGGAAACCTTTACCGCCGACGTAAGGTCTAAAAATTATGAGATGTTCCGGATGTTTCCCGGCGAAAATGGCGGTGGAATCACTTTGGACGTACCAGAAATCAACTTCATAAGCCTTAAAATTGAAAAAGATTCAGGCACATACATTGGGAAACCCATCAAAGAGACCAACCTTCGGGAAAATGCCAGGGTAAACATTGTCGCCATTAAAAGAGGGGAGAAGACCAAGACAGAGATCACAGGTGATACCAAAATTAAACTTGGGGATATCATTTATCTAGTAGGCAAACCCGATGCCCTGGCAGCTTTTGAATCCGAGGTTACGGTGGATAGCTGACCGGGTTAAGGGGAGAGTAATTCAACAAATTCCTCAAGTGCCATTTGGTTTTGTTGGTTATGAAAATTTTCCAGAATGGCCTTTTTTTCCCTTGCCGTCAATCTCCAATTTAAGGAAGCCTTTTCTTTCTCCAATTCTTGTTGTAGGCCTCCTTCGGTAGCTTCTATCAACAAAGCCCTTCTACCCACAATATCCTTTGTGGTATATTCAAATTCCACCCTATTCAGCTCAAAGGGAAGGGTCTCATGCATATAGTGGAAGAGGGTTTCATTTTTTAATGTCTGCACATGGTCCCAATTTCTGTAAATATTTTGTAGTGGGGTCAACATCTTTTGAAACAGAGTGGGAGGAGCCTTGTGTTCAATCTCAGTGATTTTCTCAGAGTCCCTGATCGCCACAAGCACGACCCCGGAAGTATTGTCAGCTATCCAATCTTTAAAAACGAACAGGAACCGAAACGCATCCTGAATACCGAAATTATCTGCCAACCCCGTATCCATTGTTTCCATGGGAGGAGCAGAAGGTAGAGAAATATTAGGGGTGATAAAGGGAAAAGATGCCCCCATTCTAAGGGCACTGATAAATCTCAAGTTATTTGCATCCTGTTGATCAAAAAACCGGATAAAATCTATGGCCTGGCTCTTTTCAGTGACCCCCCCAGCCCTAGATAAAGAAATGCCCATATAGCTCATGGAATGTGGAGTAATGAACAGCTTCCTGGCATCATTAACCACTAATGGGGTAATAGGCATAAGGGGGATTATTGCCTCATATTCCGGCTGCTTATAAGCTCCCAAAGGCTTATCTAGCAGGCCCTCAGTGTTGCGGTTAAGTTGATTCTCAAATGCCCCTCCCCTATCCTTCAAGTATTTCCGACCACCGTACTCATAATACTGGCTTCTGATAAAAAGATCATTCACCAGCAACGTAAAAATAATGGGGTTTAGGTTGTCCGATGCTATTTGCCTAAGGTATTTCTCCCCCAAGGGATCCACATTGGGATCTTCGAGCGATTGGAGGTAAATTTCCCTGAAAAAAGCAGCACCTATCATACCCCCAGATGCCCCAGTGATCAATTGGCAACGTTCAAAAAATCGGCCCTGGGTGCTTCTTTGGAGTTCTTGCATGATTTTCAGAGTCCATAAAGCGGCTCGTTGCCCCCCCCCACTAGTGGCCATAATCACCAATTTTGGTTTTTCTTCCTCTTGCTTGGCTTTCCATCTTTCTAAAATTTTGGTGGTATGAAGGATGTCTTTTTCCACCGTATCAGGATGGAGAAGTTGGTAAACCCTTCCCAGGTTATAGGGAGCCGGTATGGTGTCGTAATCCATACCATATGCTGTGTGGGGACGGTTGAAGAAAGGGGTTTTCGAGAAAAGGCTAAACAAGATAAAGAGTGCTATCAAAAATGTGGTGGTCCATCCTCTCAACCAAAAACTAACTGCACCCAGCACCATGGTGACGATGGCCATCAGAAGCACAGCACTCACTGCAGCAGGAAACTGTAACCATGAAACTTGCTTGAACAGCCCTATGCCGATCATGCCCAGGATCAAAACGGTTTGGATAATAAACAGGTTAAGGTGGTTCTGGTCAAACACCCGCAGTAATTTTCCACGGTCAAATCGGGCGAGGTCGGGCCTGGTCATTTTGAGACGGAAATCGGTGCCCAGGTACCAACCCCCCTCTCCCTCATGTTTCTGTCCTTCCTTGTAGCGGTTCATCACATTGGCCCGAGGGATCTTGGTCTTTTTTAACTTCCTATCCACGGTGTCGGCAAAGAGCAAGAAAAAATCTTTGTTCGTGGCCTGAAAATACATGAACAACAATACATAGGTAAGCAATGACCCAGTCAAAAACCCAAGGGTAAACTTTACGATTTCCCATTTGCTTTCCAATTCGTTTTCGGATTGAAACATCACAACTGCAATGATATAAAGCGTGTAGAAAAGCAAGGGAAAAAAGGCATTGTTCAGGCAATAATGCAGGAAGGGCCTGGGTAGAATTGCGAGAAACTTAAACCTGCTGCCTTCCATGATGTAAGTGGTCATGTGAAAGGCCATGGTGAAAATGGCAATCCCCACTCCCATGATAAAAAATCCCAGCCAAGAAACCTCGTTCAGGTATTCCGGGTCCAGAAAAAGGTAAGGGATACCCAACACCTTCCCGAAATCTCCTAACACTATGGCCATAAGCATTGCCCAAAGGGCAACCATTAGGATGTTTTTTTTAAGGTGCAATAACACCAATTGAACCGGAAAACTATAAGCGATTTTTTGCCACATACCCATCAAAAAATAATATACGGCTATATGCAAAGAAAAAACAAATCATCACAAAATTTCTTTTCAATTTTGGGCTTAAAAACCTGATGAGCAAATGTTCATCAAATTGTTGTGGAATAATGAAGGTTTGAAATCGGGCATGACGCAGACATTATAACATGGGGATGGTTATCAAACATGGGAGATTCCCCCGATAGCTCAGGATGACCACCGAAAAATATATAAACTCATAAAAAAACATTGATAAGCCATGGCTGTTAGAAATGAAATGATTGATGGTATGGCTAAAGCCAATGGTGAAGACTAGCACCCCAATGCCTCGAGAACTAGGGCATTGTGGGAAAAACTATTGTCGGGAATTATGGGCAAATGGCCAACAATTCAATTGGAATGCCTTAGCCCATACCATTTTCATAAATATGCAAGATGGATCCGGCATTAGCCGAATATTTAGCCTTGGCGGTCAGCGCTTTAAGGAAAGACAATTTGGCTAAAGCCAGTGGTATTGGTAATCTCCCAAATGCCTCCAACTAAAGCAGTAGGCAAATTGAGACGAATTCCCCCCGAAAAAAGATTCCCCTGAATGCCGACAGCCATTGGGATGACCGCTGGAAAACAATTATTAATCAGATGATAAAAGATGGTCTCCCAATTTACTTGACTATTACAGCGTAAATGGGAGACCGTACCCGGTTTCGGATATCCTTAAGAGCTAAACGTAATGTCTAGGGTGATGGGCACGGATTTCAGCGCCTTACTTACCGGGCAACCTTCTTTTGCGGCATTGGCCAGTTCCTTAAAGGTCTTTTCATCCATTTCTGGAACTTTCCCTTTTAGGTCCAGGTGGATCCCCGTGATGCTGAAACCATTCTCCTGCTTTTCTATGGTCACAGTCGCAGTCGTATCGAGTTCTTCGGCGGTCTTATCTTTACCTGAAATTTGAAAACTCAACGCCATGTTAAAGCAACCAGCATGGGCAGCTGCTATAAGCTCCTCCGGATTGGTGCCTGCTTTCCCATCCTCATTTTCAAAACGGGTTTTTGCTGAATAAGGCGTATTGTCAAAAAAACCACTGGGGGCGGATAAATTTCCACTTCCTTCCGGCCCCGAACCTTTCCAAATTGCTGTTGCTTTTCTTTTCATTGGTTAGAATAATTTAAAATGGGTATGAATTAGTTTATGCTCATCAATTTACCAATAATCATGCAAAAAAGACCCATTCATAAAATAAATCCGAGAACTAAAATCCATAAACCCTCCGCCTGTTGTTGTAGAGCTCCAAATAGTTGTCTCCAATGGTGGATAAAAAGGTTGAGCTGACATAAGTTACGTTAAGAAAGCCTTAACTGCCCTTCACTTCTATATGGTTATTTATTTGAACCAATAAGGAAATAAGGGTAGTTAAGAAGGTCCTAACCTACCCTCCAACTCCACATGGTTGATGGTTTTGAACCATAATTGGTGATTTTGAAAGCCTTAACTGCCCTTCACTTCTTCATGGTTATTTATTTGAACCATTAAGGAATTAAGG
>PXCO01000303.1 GCA_003565295.1 Cyclobacteriaceae bacterium | reverse complement strand
TTTCCAATGTTCTGAAAAAACCGGCCATTTCTGTCGCGTCGTACCCAATACGCGTTGAATATTCCACCCCCAGCTCATCGGACTGCCTTTCTGCACCCCTGCCAAAACTCAACATGGCAAGCTGTACGCCCTGTGACATAGGTTCCATAAACTGGGACAGCTCTGGTACCAGCACCACCCCCGCAATCATTCCTAACTGTCCAAGCATGGCATTGCGCTGTTGTATCACTGAATGCCTGGCCGTGACATGGCCAATTTCATGACCCAGGACCCCGGCAAATTCGGCTTCATTGTTAAAATGGGCCATGATGCCTCTGGTAAAGTACACGAAACCACCGGGAACGGCGAAGGCGTTGATCACTGGGGAATCGACAATTTTGAATTCATAATCCAATTTAGAGCGGTGAGATATGGCCGCCATTTCTTTTCCCTTTTCAGTAATAAATTCCTGAAGTACCGGATTGTCATATCGGCCAAAAAAAGCCATGATTTCCGGGTCAGCCTGTTGGCCCATCCGGATTTCCTGCTTTTCGGACATCAAAACAAGTTGTCTTTTTCCTGTCACCGGATTACGGGCGCAGCCTGATAGGAACACCGTCCCTATGACCACTAACAAGAGAGAATGATAAAATTTTTTTATCATGTTGGGTTTTTTTAGAGGCCTGGTTTCTCCGTGTCGTGTAGATTAAATTACAGGATCAAGAGAAAAGTTGAATATTTAGGACAATGGTTTATATGCCGTACCAGAGCAATTCCGTAAACGGACCAAAGGCATGAAATCAATAGGAAAGTAATGCGGTCAGCTTTTCTTCTTCTATGCCACTGGTGCTTCCTTCGGTCACCAACCTTACATTATACTCCTGAGGTGTCTGGGGGCGTTATCGGCTCTGTCTCTGTAAGAAGAACATCATAATCCCCTCTCAAAGCTATTAAAGACTGTCTTTCCTCCTCAATTTCCCGCTTACTCCTAAACCCCAGAAATCTGAAAACTACCTTAGGAACACTCCATCCCATAAGACTGTTCTGCAGGAGAAATCCGGCTACCGCAGTAGGGAGGAGGTACCATTTTTTATCGCCAACCGTTCCTAGGATCATTCCCGTTAAAATGGCGGTGGAAGCGTTGATTTCAAGGGTTTTTTCCAAATCCCATTCCTTATCTAATTCCCTTAGCCTGAGGTTAACCTTTGAAGACAAGTCCCCATATTCATCGAGAATTTTTCGGGTTTTTTTATTGACCGTCTTGTTAACTTTTTGGGAAGGGACATCCCTAATGTTTCCCAAATCATTGTTTTCCATATTTTCCATGACCTGTTTTTTTGGTAGTTAAATACCCTATACGGATTTATGATTAATAAATCTCATCTAACCTTATGGCAAATTCCATGCCTCTTCAAAAACATTCCATATTATCGGGGAGATAACGGATCCCATAGGAAAGGGAAATAGGGTAAGCGCTTAGAAGTTATTATTGAATTTAAAGCAGAAGCTTCTTTTCTATTTGCAATAATTACAAGCTATACCCTCACGGTAATCAATTCTCAAAATACGCTTTTCTGAATGATAGGATAAATTCTGTACCCAGATCGGGTTGGCTTTGGACCTGTATATTGCCCTGGTTGTTGATCACAAATTGTTTCACCAGTAATAGGCCCAGGCCTGTTCCGGTCTCATTGTTGGTGCCTACCTTGGAGACCATTCTGGTATTGCTGCTATCGGAGAGGAAGTTTTTCCTGGACTCCTCGTTCATACCTTCCCCACTGTCCTTGATGTGCAGATGGACCATGTTGCTGTCCTGCTTATAAAAGATCCTGATTTCCCCTTCTTCCGGTGTGAATTTTATGGCGTTGTGAAACAGGTTTTGCACGATGATCTTGAACTGGCCCTTGTCTGCCCATATGGGCGGCAGGGGCTTGGCCTCGTGACTAATCTTAAGCCTTTTGGTCCGGGTCTGGTATCCATAGAGATCCATGAGGTGCTCCACCACATCGGCACTTTGAAAAGCCACGGGCCTGGCCTCGATACTGTCCAATTGTTGGTTTGCCCAGCTTAACAGACCGTCCAGCATGGACTCTGTTTTCTTTACCTGCTCATATAACAATTGGAGGGCTTCATCCTTGTCGGCTTCCTTAAAATACCCTTGTGTGTACATCTCGATCAACTGAATAATGGAATGTAAGGGGGAGCGCAGGTCATGGGAAAGGATGGAAAAAAGCTTGTTTTTGGTCTCGTTGATCTCTTGTAAGGACTGGTTGTGTTTATGGATCCTTTCATGCTGCTCCTTGATGATTTTGTTTTTTTCGGTGAGTACTTTATTCAACCTCTCCTTGACCTTCAAATTACGGTGGTAGCTTAGAATAAAGGCACCTAGCAACCCCGATAGCAGCAATGAGATGATAAGCCCATAACTTTTTCTTTTATTTTTCTGCAATACGGCCAGCTGTTCTGCCAGTAGCGTTTCATTTTCTGCCTGGGTCAGCCGTAGTTGTAGCCGGTCAATTTGCCGATCCTTGTAGGTGTTGTAGAGGCTGTCCCCATATGCCTTGTTCAGTTTGGTGAAATATAAGGCCTGAGAAAGGTCCCCTTGTTCCTCTAGGCTTTTAGCCAAAACGGAGGTAGCCCTTTCCAAATCCCAATGTGCGCCCACCAGCCTGGCAGCTTCATATCCCATAGCCCCGAATAAGGATGCCTGCTCCCAATCCTCCTCTATGATGGCCAATTCGGCAAGCCCTGTATAGGCAAATGTTTTCTCCCAATTGTTGGTGGGGTGGGGGCTATTCAGTACTTCGTGGTAAAGGTTTTCAGCCCTTAGGTAATCCTCTGTGTGGGTTAACACCTTGGCCATGCGGTTCTTGACCATCAGGTTGAGTGCATGTTCAGGGTAATTTTCCAGCAATTTCAAAGCTTCAACTAAGAAAGAAAGGCTTTCTTCATAATCCATCAACTCACAATGCCCTATGCCGATGTTGAACATGTTCCTGGCCAGGTTGACGCTATCCCCAAGCTCTTGGTTTACCTCCAGACATTTACTCCAGATTTTGATGGCTTCCTCATATTCTTTTTGTCCTAAAAATATCAACCCTCTGCCGTTCATGGCAGATACCCAACCCTTCAGCTCCCCCAGGTCTTCAAAGAGGGATTGTGCGGCAACAAAGGCCTCCAATGCCACCTCGTACTCACCCAAAATATAATAGATTGCCCCTTTTCGGTTTTGAACCCAAGCCTTCCAGTAGGAAGAGTTGATTTGATCAGCCAACCTTGCCGCCTCATTCACATGGTGCAAAGCTGAATCCTTCTCTTCATATTGAAAATCAGCCGCTTTTTCCAGGTGCCTTGACAGGGCCTCTTCCTTACTGCTTTGGCAAAGCGATTCATCAATAGTCCCAAAAAGCAAAAAAAGTAGTGAGAGCAATCCCAACCCTATTTTCTTCATCTCAACAAGTTTCTCTCATTTAATGATCCACAGGTAATACATCGCCATTGCTGCCAAATTTAAAAAAAAAACTTTTGTTATATTAATCAATTTTAAAATTCCTGTCATGGATATTACCTTTCTTTCCATGGTTTTCAGGATAGAGCATTAAAGTTAACACAACTTTTGAGGGGACTTAAGGGCTCTGCCCTGCAAATTCCCTTCCATTTTAAAGAATAATATTGCAGTTTTGCACAAATTCTCTGTCTATGTCTATACTGTTTAAATCTCTAAGGTTAATCACCGACGGAGAAATAAAAGAAGCTGCGGATTACCTATATGATGGTCAGACCATATATAAAACAGAGGAACTTGATTCCCCGGAAAGGTTTACTGTGGTGGATTGCTCAGGATACCTGGGCTCCAGGGGCTGGGTGGACCTAAGGTGTCTGGCACCGGACCCCGGAATGGAATACAGGGAAACCATTGCGAGCCTTTGTGAAGGGTTAAGGGTAAGTGGCTTTACGGAAGCCGTGGTTTTGCCCAATACGCTTCCTGCCATACAATCAAAAAATGAGGTCGCTTATATCCAACAAAAGAGCCAGGCTTTGTTCCCCACGCTTCATGTTCAGGCAGCGGTGACTAAGGACACCTCTGGGGAAGACTTCACCGAAATGCTTGATTTGGCCCAGCAGGGGGTAAGGGTTTTTGGCGATGGTATACAGCCCCTTGCCAATTCGGACCGGTTCATGAAAGCCCTTCAATATTTGCAAAAATTCAATGGGATACTTTTTGACCACTCTTATGACCCCCTTTTGGCCATTTTTGGACAAATGCATGAGGGGATAGCCTCGACAAAACTTGGCATGAAGGGGGTTCCTTCATTGGCAGAGGAAGTTGCCATTCAAAAGAACCTTTCCATCCTAAAATATACAGGGGGCAATTTGCACTTCCAAGCAATAAGCACTGCCAAATCGGTAGAATTGATCAGAAAGGCCAAAAAAGAGGGGCTCAACGTGACCGCTGACGTTTCTTTGTACCAACTCCTTTTTACCGATGAGGACCTTGCGACCTTTGACACGGCATTGAAGGTGATGCCCCCCTTCAGGGATCAGGAGGAAAGAAAAGCCCTGATGGAAGGGCTTAAGGATGGCACCATAGATGCGCTGGTGTCCAATCATATTCCCTTGGATTTTGATGCCAAACATGCAGAGTTTGACCTTGCGGCATTTGGTATGGCAGGCCTACAAACTTTCGCCCCCGGCATGGTAAAGCTGCAAGAGGAGCTTGGGTGGCCACTGCTGATCAGCAAAGTCACCGACGGGCCCAGGAAGGTATTGCGAATAATACAAGATACCTTGTGCTCCCTTACTGTTTTTGATCCTGAAGAAAACTGGTATTTTGATCAGGAAAGCAATGTTTCACTCAGTGCCAATTCACCTTGGTACAGGCAGCAACTTAAGGGGAAAGTGAAATTTGTCATCAATCAAGGAAAATTTTCCCAGCACACATGAGCCGTTACCTAAAAAATGCCTACCCTTTCGGGTTATTTGGGGGAATACTGGCCTTAATTGGCTTCTGGGTCTTCCATCTGGTAGGCCTGGATCCCATCACAATGAGCATTGTGTTTAACTTAATCAATCTCACCTTGTTCATCGGTCTAGCGATTTATTATTTCAAAAAATACCATAACCAGTCCTACCTGAGTTTTGCGCAGGGCATGACCGTGGGTTTTTTCTCCTACGCGATAATTGCCACAGTGGCTTTTATAGGTATTTATGTGTCCTTTGCCCTGGTACCGGACCTATTTGCAGCACTTAAGGCCGGAAGGATAGAAATGCTGGAGACCCGCTCCGAGGGCTTAATGGAGGAGGTGGGCGAGAAGGCCTATCTTCGGACGATGGAAGAAGTCCAAAACATGAAGATGTACCACTTTGCGCTCAATGATTTTATTTGGAAAATCATATTCGGCTTGTTTTTATCGATAATAATTTCCATAATTTTGAGGAGGAACAAACTTTAACCTGTATGCATATGGAATCCCAACCACAACCTGCACAGGCGGCACTTAGGTCAGGTGCCCTGCTTGGAATCATTATGGTGATCTTCACTTTTATCGTATATGTGATCCAATCCACTGCCTTGGTAGGGTTTTGGTTTAATATTATCGTGTTGATATTGTTTTTTGGTTTGTTGATCTATTTTGGAATACAATACCGAAAACAAGTGGGGGGGTATCTGGCCTATGGTGCTGCCTTTCAGTTTTCGTTTGTGGCTTTGATCGTCTCTGGGTTTATTTTCACCCTTGGAAACATGCTATTATATCATGTGATAGACCCGGCACTTCCCGAAGTGCTGATCGAAAAGCAACTTAACTCTGTCCTGGAAATGATGGACCGGTTTGGTGCCGGAGACAGTCTCTCCTCAGATGATTTAGATGAAATGAGAGAAAATATGGTGGATTCCTTCACAGTGGTGGGGCAGATCAAAGGCTTAGGGGTTTCATTCATTATTTATGCCGTAATGGCTCTTATTGTGGCGGCCATCATAAAGAAAAAGGATAAGTCGCAGGATTATTAAAGCATGCCCATGATTCAAGTTTCCATCGTCATTCCCGTATACAATGAAGAAGAATCTCTTCCCGAGTTGACCTCATGGGTCAAAGAGGTGATGCTTAGAGAAGGGTTGTCTTACGAATTAATCCTAGTGGATGATGGAAGTGACGATGGTTCGTGGAAGGTAATCCAGGAGATCTGCCAAAGCGAAAAACAGGTAAAAGCAGTGGGCTTTTTTAGAAATTATGGGAAGTCCGCAGCCCTTGACATGGGCTTTGCCAGGGCCCGGGGAAATGTGGTGGTTACGCTGGACGCCGACTTGCAGGACAGCCCGGAAGAAATCCCGGAGCTGTATGCCATGGTGCAGGATGAAGGCTACCATATTGTGTCGGGATGGAAAAAGAAAAGAAAAGACCCGCTTACCAAAACCCTGCCTTCCAGGTTTTTTAACTTTGTGACCCGGCTAATTTCAGGGATACACTTGCATGACTTTAACTGTGGCATAAAAGCGTATCAACTTAGAGTGGTAAAGAACCTGCATATTTACGGGGAGATGCACCGGTACATCCCTTTGATGGCCAAGTGGAATGGATTTGGCAAGATAGGGGAGAAGGTGGTCACCCATCAGCCCAGGAAGTATGGTACTACCAAGTTTGGCATAGAACGGTTCATCAATGGTTTTTTGGATTTGATTTCGGTTTCCTTTGTGAACCGATACAAGAGAAACCCCATGCATTTTTTCGGAACATTGGGTACACTATCCTTTATCACGGGTTTTATCATTACCATTCAGTTGATAGTGGAAAAGATACAAGGGTTAAACAAGGGAATACCAGTAAGGGAAATCACAGAACAGCCCTTGTTCTTTCTCGCATTGGTTGCTGTGATTGTAGGGATACAGCTATTTCTTACCGGTTTTTTGGCAGAAATGATGACCTCCAATAATTCCAGAAGAACCGATTACAACATCGCCGAAGAATTAAACATGGATCACTGATGTATTTTTCGGTAATCATCCCTGTATATAACCGCCCAGATGAAATCCGCCAATTGCTGGAAAGCCTTTCGGAACAGACCTTTAAGGACTTCGAAGTGGTTATCGTGGAAGATGGTTCATCTTTGAAATGTGAAAACGAGCTAGGGCCCTTCAGGGATAGATTGAGCCTCAGCTACCATTATCAGGAAAATGCTGGGCAAGGTATGGCCAGAAATGCAGGAATGGGGCTGGCTAGGGGCAATTACTTTGTTTTTTTCGATTCGGATTGCATCATTCCTCCCAGCTACCTGGCCGTGGTAAAAGCCGCAATTGAAAGCCGCGGGCTAGATGCCCATGGAGGGCCGGATGATGCCGGTAAGGATTTTTCAAACTGGCAAAAAGCCATGAGCTATTCCATGACTTCTTTTTTTACTACTGGGGGAATCAGGGGAAAAATGAACGATCCGAAAAAATACCAGGCAAGGGGGTACAATATGGGGGTTTCACGCAAAGTTTATGAGGACCTGGGAGGGTTTTTGGATCCCAACCGGGCGGAAGACATAGAGTTTAGCATGCGGATTAAAAAAGCCGGATACCATCTGGAGCTGATCCCTGAGGCGGTGGTCATGCATAAGCGTAAAAACACCTTGGCTTCCTTTTTCCGGCAAAGCTATCAATTTGGGAGAAACCGGGCTTTTATCCGAAAATTTCACAGTGATGCAGTCAAGTTGGTTCACTTATTTCCCCTTATGTTTTTGCTGGTCACGCTGCTCATGCCCATTCTATTCCTGTTTTTCCCGGCATTATTCGGAATTGGCTGGATAATGTGGTTGGTTTGGGTAAGTGCCATCCTGGTAGATGCAGGATGGAAAAACGCCTCACCATTGGTGGCTATCATGGCATTAATTACTTCCCATGGGCAGCTTTGGGCCTACGGGGTAGGAATTGCTCACGGACTGATTAAAGGATAGAAGGGGGCAATTTGAAATGGCACGGTTTTAAGAGATATGATTGATCATGTATGACAAAAAATGCTCATCATTAATCATTTATACCTTATTACTTACCCCTTGCTACAATAAAAAATGATTTCTTCGGCAGGAAGTGCATGTCGGGCTATGGTTTCTTTTGGTAAGGTCTTCACAAATGGATGTTCGGTTACCTTTAGCCCTGATTGACTCAGGCGTTTGGCATAATCTTTTCCATATTTTCTCACATGGTCACTTTGGCCAAAGACCTTTTCTCTTTCTTTTGGGGAGGTGATGGAGGGGTCTTCCAGCGTTTCTGGGATGGGATAAACCGGGGATTGTATGATCCCCCAACCCCCAGGTTTAAGCACACGGTTGATTTCCTTACAGGCCTTGATGTCGCTTTCCACATGTTCCAAGACATGATTGCAAAAAACCACATCAAAGCTTTCGGCCTCAAAGGGGATTTGATGTATATCCATTTTCACGGTGGCCAGCGGGGATTCCAGGTCCCCGGTGATATATTCAAGATTGGGTAGTTTTTCGAATCTTTTGATAAAACACGACTCCGGTGCAATATGAAGTACCTTTAGAGGTTTGGAAAAAAATGGGGTTTCTTGCTCTAAAAACAGCCACATCAGCCTATGTCTTTCCAGGGCCTGGCAGTTGGGGCATAATGCATTTTCCCTTGCTTTTCGGCCGTATGGAAGGAACTTTCGAAAATGGCTTTGGCAGATGTTACAGGAGACATTATTTCCCCAATAAGCCACTGCGGCACCTTTTAGCAAAAGATGGCTAAATAATTGCAAGTACTTCCTGGGAATATGTCGGATTACCCAACTGACCAAGGGTTTCATCATTTCTGTTTTTGGTAATTTGTTCGGCGCAAGTTACATATATGAAAATAAATTAAGGGAATGAAGCATCCTAGTTTTCAAGGAAAGGATAAAATTATGTCAATGGACATATAAGATGCTTACTGGGTAAGACCTTGGCAATGAAAAGTGTAAATTTGTAAAAGTAAATTACAAAGAAATGAAGAAAAATGTTATATATGCGGCAGTAGGCAGTATTGTTGTCATTGTTATTTTATATTTTTCCCTAGGCTCTAGCAGCACCACTAATTTGGGGGAGATTACCTCGCAGGCCAGAAAAGGGAAGTTTAAGGTTGAAATTAACACTTCCGGAGAGCTGGAGGCTTTGAGGTCTGTCCAGGTATTCGGCCCTTCTGAGGCCCGTAGGTTTAGGGTAGGGTCTTTTACCATAGAAAAGATGATTGATGAAGGTACGGTGGTGAAGAAAGGGGATTTTATTTGCTCCATAGACAAAACCGAACTTTTTGACAAATTGGAAGACAAAAGACTGGATCTTGAGCAGATCAAGGCTCAGTTTGAGCAGACGCAATTGGATACCTCACTAAACCTCAGAGAAGAAAGGGATAATATTCTTAACCTGGAATACGTCGTACAAGAACAGGAGTTAATCTTGGAGCAGTCTCAATATGAACCCCCTGCCATCATCAAGCAAAACGAATACAACATGGAGAAGGCAAAAAGGGAGCTGACCCAGGCAAGGGAGAGGTACAGGATCAAAACCATGCAAGAAAAAGCCCGGATGGTGGAGGTTTCTGCAAAGCTCCGAGAGGTACAGACACAGGTAAACCAGATGGTTGAGGTTTTGGATAAGTTTGTGGTAAAAGCTCCCCAGGACGGCATGGTGATTCACGTGAAATACAGGGGGAATAAAGTAAGGGAAGGATCCCAGATTAGTTCCTGGAACCCTGTGGTGGCCACCCTGCCAGATCTTACTACCATGCAAAGTATCACCTATGTAAATGAGGTGGACATACGTTCTGTAAAAAATGGGCAAGAAGTTGAAATAGGGCTGGATGCCTTTCCTGATAAAAGATTCACCGGCAAAGTGACCAAAGTCGCCAATGTAGGGCAAAAAAGACCTAATTCTGACGCAAAAGTTTTTGAAGTGATCATTCAGATCAATGAGTCTGATGAGTCCCTAAGACCATCCATGACCACTAGTAACTCCATTATTGCAGAGCAATTGGAGGATGTAGTGTACGTTCCTTTGGAGGCGATCAATGTAGAGAATGACAGTATTAACTATGTTTACCTTAAAAGTGGGGTGAAGCAAGAGGTGATCATGGGCATGGCCAACGCCAATGATGTGGTCATCGAAAAAGGGGTAAATGAAGGGGACAGGGTGTATCTTTCCACTCCCAACTGGGGAGAGAACCTGGCAGTTAGGCTGCTTGATGAGTTGGACGGGAAAAGGAACCTGGATCCAAATGAGCCTAGAGTAACCGCTGAAAAAACTCAATCTTTCCTTCAGGAAGAATAAGTACGGCAAATTGAGTTCATGTCGTTTATTATTGAAAATCAAAATTTATGATTAACGAAAGGCTGAAGGCCAATTTTTATATTGCTTTTGAAGCAGTATTATCCAATAAGGTGCGCTCTTTGCTCACTGCGCTTGGAATTATTTTTGGTGTCGCTGCGGTAATTGCCATGTTGGCCATAGGTAACGGGGCTCAACAGGAGATTCTAGAGCAGATTAAACTTGTGGGGGTAAATAACATCGTCATTGAACCCATAGTAGAACAGGTGGAGGGTGAAGTAGATGAGGATGCGGGAGTAGAAGAAGAGAGGGGGAGGTTCTCCCCGGGATTGAAATTACAAGATGTAAAGTCCATTAAGGAAAATATCCCGGGAATTTTAAACGTAAGTCCTGAGATCATTTTCGATACCCACATTGTAAAAAGCGGGCTGCGTAGGTCGGCTAAACTGGTAGGGGTTACCCCCGCATACTTCGACGTGCTTGATTTCCGGCTGAACGAGGGAAGAATGTTCAGCGAAAAAAACCTGGTAAAAGGAGATGC
>PXCO01000160.1 GCA_003565295.1 Cyclobacteriaceae bacterium | reverse complement strand
GGCAGAAGGAGCAATTTTTGTCCCTATCAAATATCATCAATCAAAAGGGGATCTCCGACTTTTACCACACCCCTTCCATATGCCACCATGTTTTGTCCAAACAGCACCTTGCCCCCAACATTCCTAAAGGATGCAAGGGTGGCCAAAGGCTCCTTTCCCCTCTTTCCGCTGTCTTGGTCCACAGTGGTCATCACACACCTTGCACAGGGTTTCGTTACCCTGAATCGAATATTGCCTATCCTGAGTGCTTTCCATCCATCCTCCTCAAAAGGTTGGCCGCCTTCGATCACGAAGTTAGGCCTGAATCTCTCCATGCCTATGGGGTTGGTCAGCCTACTATTTAAATCCTCCAGAGAAGCCTGACCAATCAACAAAAAGGGCATGGCATCGGCAAAGCTTACTTGCTCGTTATGGTTCCTGTATTGATGCTCTACCTTTCTATCTGTGGTTTCCTTCATATGTACCAGCATGCATTTTTGACCCAAGGCATCTGAAAACCATTGATTGATTTCCTTCCCAAAAGAATAGGCATTCACCTCATCATCCCAAATTTGTACCCTCCCCTTTTTGAAATGGTCAACATCAAATGGCACAGTGATGCTCATGTCCTTATCCTGCTTATGAAAAACCTTTAACCCCTGCGGTTCCAATACCACCTGCAATAACGCCATATGATGGATTTTCCGCTGGGTCATGAACATGCCCTTTTCATCCACCAACATCCATCGTCGGTCAAGGGCAAAACCTTTTTCCCGCACCTCTGCAGATGAAACCCGAACACCTCCAAGCGATTTTACCGGATAGATATATATGTCTTTGACTTGCATCTTCTTTTAAACTTTTTGATTAACCCCTGCCTATGGCTTCCACATGCTTATTCCCTTTGCGCGGATAGGACACTCATGACAGGACGGGCTTCTATCTGTCAAATTTTCTGCCAATCTGGCATTTATTTTCTTTAAAACCCACTTGGCACATGGGTTGAGGAGCTAATTATTGATTCAAAAATCAGAAAATTATTTAAGACCTAAAAATACATTTACATTAGTTATGGGAAAAATTATTGGTATAGACTTGGGTACGACGAACTCCTGCGTTGCCGTAATGGAAGGAAGCGAGCCCGTAGTGATTCAAAATAGCGAAGGGCGTAGAACCACCCCCTCCATAGTGGCATTTTTAGATAATGGAAATGGGGAAAGAAAAGTGGGTGACCCTGCCAAGAGGCAGGCCATCACTAATCCGGCGAATACTATTTCTTCCGTGAAGCGATTCATGGGGAAGAAATTCTCTGAAATATCCGAAGAAAAAAAGCATGCCTCATATAAGGTAGAGCAGGGGTCTAACGATACTGTGACCATTAAGATTGGAGACAGGGCTTATACCCCACAGGAGATTTCGGCCATGATACTTCAAAAAATGAAGTCCACGGCAGAGGATTTTCTAGGCCAGGAGGTCGCCGAGGCAGTGATTACCGTTCCTGCCTATTTCAACGACTCCGAAAGGCAGGCCACCAAGGAGGCCGGACAGATCGCAGGGCTCGATGTGAAACGTATCATCAATGAGCCCACAGCCGCAGCTCTTGCCTACGGCTTGGACAAGAAAAACAAGGACATGAAAATTGCCGTTTACGATCTTGGCGGCGGAACCTTTGACATATCCATCCTGGAATTAGGGGATGGTGTTTTCGAAGTAAAATCCACCAATGGTGATGTTCACCTCGGTGGTGACGACTTTGACCAGGTAGTCATCAACTGGCTTGCCGATGAATTCAAAGCCGAAGAAGAGATGGATCTGAGAAAAGACCCCATGGCTCTCCAACGGTTAAAAGAAGCAGCAGAAAAGGCCAAAATTGAACTTTCGAGCTCATCCAGCACAGAAATCAATCTGCCTTATATCACTGCCACGCAGTCTGGGCCAAAGCACTTGGTAAAAACCCTGTCCAGGTCTAAATTCGAGCAGTTGTCCGACGAGCTGATCAAAAGATCCATGGCCCCTGTGAAAAAGGCTATGAGCGACGCAGGTCTTTCCCCCTCTGATATCGATGAGGTGATTTTGGTAGGGGGTTCCACAAGAATCCCTAAAATTCAGGAGGAAGTGGAAAAGTTCTTCGGTAAGAAACCATCTAAAGGTGTGAACCCTGATGAGGTAGTGGCCATTGGTGCTGCCATTCAAGGGGGCGTACTTACCGGGGAAGTTAAAGATGTGCTTCTTTTGGATGTTACCCCTCTGTCCCTGGGTATAGAAACCATGGGCGGGGTATTCACCAAACTGATTGAAGCCAACACTACCATTCCTACCAAAAAGTCCGAGGTATTCAGTACTGCGGCCGACAATCAACCTGCCGTGGATATCCATGTGCTGCAGGGAGAGAGGTCTCTTGCCAAGGATAACCGGGCCATAGGACGATTCCAGCTCACCGACATTCCGCCTGCCCCAAGGGGTGTGCCCCAAATTGAGGTCACCTTCGATATCGACGCAAACGGTATCTTGAACGTTTCCGCAAAAGACAAGGGCACCGGTAAAGAGCAAAAGATCAAGATCGAGGCCTCTTCCGGGCTATCCCAAGAGGAAATCGACAGGATGAAGAAAGAGGCTGAGGCAAATGCCGCCACTGACAAAGCAGAGAAAGAAAAGATAGACAAGCTCAACCAAGCCGATGGCTTGATCTTCCAAACGGAAAAGCAGCTTAAGGAGTATGGCGAAAAACTTTCGGAAGGAAACAAAACCGCCATCAATGGAGCACTGGACAAGCTGAAGGCTGCACACCAGTCTCAGGACCTGGCTGGCATTGATGCCGGGATTGAGGCTGTCAACTCCGCTTGGAGTGCTGCTTCCCAAGAAATCTATAATGCCTCTCAAGATGCGGGAGCTGGCCAACCCGGGGCAGACCCTCAGGCTGGAGCAAGCAGCGATGCAGGCAACAATGACGGCGTCTCAGACGTGGACTACGAAGAGGTCAATGAAGAAGACAAGAAATAAGCTTCTTCATGTCATCTATAAATAATAAGGAGACGGCGTTCCCATGCTAAGGGAATGCCGTTTCTTTTTTCGGGTTTTGTCCTGTACTAAAGGCGCTCAACAAAACCATTTCCAATTATCCTAAGGTTATGTATCTTATAAAGTGGGGCACATCATGCAACTTACATCTGAAAACAAATTGAAAAAACTGATCATCGTTGGAGACAGACTTCTCATCAAGTTAAAGAAGCCGAACCAGAAAACCTCAAGTGGCTTATACCTTCCTCCGGGGGTACAAGAAAAAGAAAAGGTGCAGCAGGGATATATCATAAAAGCCGGTCCAGGATATCCCATCCCTTTGCCAGTGGAGGATGATGAACCCTGGAAGGATCATTCCGAAAACGTAAAGTACATCCCCTTGCAGGCAAAAGAAGGTGACCTCGCAGTTTTTTTGCTGAACGGAGCTTATGAGGTGATCTACGAGGGCGAGAAATATTACATTGTCCCCCAAAATGCCGTATTAATGCTGGAAAGAGAAGAGGAGCTATGAAAAGGTAGTTCCTTACAGCTATAGGTTCAATTTAAAACCCCAACATGGTATACCATGTTGGGGTTTTTTGCTATATACCTAACCAATACAATAATTACAAAATGACCTGTTAAAATATTTTTTAAATAATTTAATTCTGTTTTATTTGTTTTATTAAAATTTTACAATATTATACATTGCATATTTAGTTCTTTTATGGTGTTTTTTAGTAAAAGTCAAACTATCAAATGAGTTTTATTTTTTGAATAAAAACACATAGTTGGTTATTTTTTTAACCTATTTTTATCAATTTATTTGAATATTCAGAAAATTAGGTTTATAATTGAAGCATCAAATCACCAGAAAAGAAAAACAAATAAAATTCTGTTTTACTTTAGGTTTAAATTTTAACCAAAATCTAAAAAAATTATGAAAAACATTCACACTCTGACTTTATCCAAAGGCTTGATTGCTTTCGGTTTGATTTTTTTGTTGGCCGCTATGCCGGCCTTTTCGCAAGATGATGACAAGTTCAGTTTCGACGTAACGCTCAACTCAGATCAGTTCTTCGGTTTTTATCCTTTCTTTGCGGGTTCCTACAGTCTATCAGAAACCACCGCTTTTACCTTTTATGGTATACTCTGGTCAGGTGGTACTGGTGGTGGTTGGGGTAACTGGACCGAGTTTGGTGCCGGATTTAACTTCTCCCCAGCAGACGGGTTAGATATCAATCCACAAATTGGTGTGCTAGGAGGTAACTTACTTTCTTCAGGCACTGGTGGTCCTGCCATTTTTGGTGACGGTATTGTACCTAACATCACCATCAACTTGGACAAAACAAGCGTAGAAGGGGAATTTTACTTGGGCTACTATGCTCCTTTAAGAGATGAAGCACCTTCGGGAGGCACCACGCTCTCTTACCTCCACTACTGGGCAAATTTTGGTGTGAAAGCCAGTGATTTTTTTAGCCTCGGGTTGCACTATGAACAACTTACGAATACCGGTGGATCAGAAGTAGCTGAAGCCACAGATGTTTACCAGTGGCTTGGCCCCTACATTCAATTTACTACTCCAAGAGGTGCTTTTGCAAGATTCTCAGCAGGTGGAGACTTGGTGGAGGGAAATGATTCCTTCTTCAAGCTGACCACAGGTTTCAGCTTCTAAAAATACCAGTATTACCTATTTCGTTATCAGTCAGAAAGCTGGCCCGTCGGTACGGGCCAGCTTTTTTTACGCTTCATCTCTTTTTAACCGGGCAAATTCTTTTGCAAAATAACTTAGGATCACGCTGGCTCCAGCGCGTTTGATGGATAATAGGCTCTCCAGCATGGCCCTTTCCCCATCTAACCAGCCCTTGGATGCCGCAGCCATGATCATGCTGTACTCCCCACTCACATTATAGGCGGAAATGGGCAGCTCAAAATGATCCTTAAGCAAGCGGATCACATCCAAATAGGCCAAAGCCGGCTTGACCATCAAAAAATCCGCACCCTCATGATAATCCAGCTCAGCCTCAATAAGTGCCTCTCGAAAGTTGGCAGGATCCATCTGGTAGGTCTTCTTATCGCCAGATTTGGGGGCAGAATCCAAGGCGTCCCTGAAAGGGTTGTAAAATGCACTGGCGTATTTGGCAGTATATGACATGATGGAAACCTCAGAAAAACCATTTTCATCCAGTAGGCGCCTCAAATAACCCACCCTTCCGTCCATCATGTCCGAAGGGCCGATGATATCTGCCCCTGCGGCAGCCTGGGCCAAGGACATCTTCCCCAAGATTTCCAGGGTTTCATCATTCAGTATTTTGCCGTTATCCACCAGACCATCGTGTCCATCCGAACTATAGGGGTCCATGGCCACATCTGTCATCACGCATGCCTCCG
The DNA here is from genome assembly GCA_003565295.1 of Cyclobacteriaceae bacterium. GTDB lineage: Bacteria > Bacteroidota > Bacteroidia > Cytophagales > Cyclobacteriaceae > Pleomorphovibrio. Next base: position 5,498 of record PXCO01000160.1, on the reverse strand, counting down.
GAAAATTTCGCTTCACTTCCCTGATCGCCTTAAGGTAAAACGTATCAGGATTGTAGCTTTCCTTTGCAAATTTATCCTTTTTGCTTTCCGGATAGGCGGGAAAAATATCGAATGCCCTAACCCCCAATGCCATACATTCTTCCACTTCCTTAAGCAGCAAATCAGTAGACCAACGGTAAATCCCCGGCATGGAAGCTACCTCCACCTTTTGATTTAACCCGTCAATTAAAAATAAGGGGAAAATGAAATCTTTTACTGAAAGCCTGGTTTCTTCCATCATTTCACGAATCACCCTGGACTTCCGGTTTCTTCTTGGTCTTCTTAGCATAACGTAGGTTCTCTTTTCGCTTTTGGAATCTAAAATTACCAAAAACCCATAAGAATCCTGAGTCCTAAAAGTTAATTTGTGCCTGTAACCTCAGTAAGCTTCCTTTCTGGCGGTTCTCAGGGTTGAGCGAATTCTCGAAAGTCCTGTCGGAAACAGTGTACATAGCCACCAGTTCAAAGTTGGAATGGGGTTGCCATTCCACCCCTATTTCTAGCTCCTTCACCCTGTGTTTGGTGGCATCGAATTCGTGCTTCTTCCCTCCATTATAATAATGGTACCTGGTAAAAGGGATAAATACATCCTTACCTTTTCTTAAAAAATAATTGGCCATCACATATCCGCCCTCCAATGGTTTGTCCTCCACGTCCATGGTTTCCGGATTGAATTCCGGGCCTCTGCCCCAGTTAAACTCCGCCTGAATTCCAAACGGCTGTGGGTACACTACGAATGTGGGTCCATACCTGTATTCCCTGAACTCCGTTTGATCAGCATCCGTACGGATGGCTCTATCGATCACAAATTTGCCGGTGTACCCCTGAAAAGACCCCTCGATGATCTGCCCATTCCCGAATTCGTGAGGATAGGTTACTCTGGAAACCACGTGAAGGGAGTTGTTTCGCTCCGGCTGATTCGCCGTTTGACCATTAAAGAGGCCAAAGGCCAGCATGCCATAATCTCCGGACCCCTTCAGCCCCGAGGAGACCAGATACCTGAACCTACTCCGGATTTCTGCCGGGGCATAATAAAACATCAGGCCAATATCGCGCTCATTGGCCACGGCACTGTTTATCCCGTCATTCCTGTCTAAAGGAATCCTGTTTTGGCTGGACTGTAGGTTCTCAAAGCCAAAGGGAACCTTGCTCTGCCCAATTCTCAACCTAAATTCCTGCTTTTGATCCAATGCCAGGTCAAAGTATGCATCCCTTAACTGGGCAAAATTTCCCCCACCGGAGGCAAAATCAGGCTGAATATAAAAATATATTCTTTCATGGATGTCCCCATAAAATATCATCCGTATCCTTCTGAAGAAAAAACCGCCATTTTCGCCCCAAGAACGGTCGCATTGCGCACATTGCAATTGTGGGTTGGTTTCGAATAGCCTGTTATACCTCAATTGGGCATAGCCCCTTAGCTGGATTTTGTCCGCCCAGTTTCTGACCTGGGGCACAACCTCCTCTTTCAAGGAATCTTCTTCAACCATGTACTCATTAAGGGCATGGCCCCTCAGTTCTTTGGACACCATCACTCCTGCAAGGATAGCCCAAAAAAGCATTTTCCGCATCACAAAACTTTTAAATTGTGTAGTAATTCAGCGATGCAAATAAAGGGTACGGATGTTTCTCTAGAATGTCTGAAATGTTAACGAATTGTTATATATATCCGCTAAAAAAAATCTTTAAGTACAAATGTCGGCCTTTCCCTGATAATCATTGCCGGTTCAAGTAGGCTCAAACACATTCAAATTCCAAAAAAAGGCCCCAGAGCAATTTTCAAGGGCCTAATCCAATGTTATCTTAATGTTAAGCAGTTTATACTTTCTGGTAAAGAAGCCCTTCAATGGCCTCGACACTTAGGCCTGCATAATCCTCTATATAGAGATGGCAGGGTGGAAGCTCTTTTTGGGTATGTGAAGAAAGCACACCTACCACTTTCATTCCAGCATTAAGCGCCGCGGACACCCCTGAAAAAGAATCCTCAAATACCACGCAGTTATCTGGTTTCACGCCAAGGTTACTGGCAGATGTGAGATATACTTCGGGGTCTGGCTTATGCCGGGTCACATTTTCACTGGCCAGCACAGATTCCATGTCTGACCCAAAGCCCAATTTACCCATAATCATATCCAAATTGGCAAATGGTGCAGAAGTGGCGACACCTGTGCGAAAACCGCTTGCCTTTAATGAGTCCAAAAAGGAAAGAAACCCATTAATGGGTTCGGCCACATCGGCATAAATCTCCCTAAATAAGCCCTCTTTTTCAGCTTCCAAAGCCACAAACTCCTCCCCTACCACATCCCTGCCAAGAAAATGACTGAATATGTACTTGTTGCTCTTCCCATACATATGCTGGGCAAATTCCTTCTCGGTGGGACTTAACCCTCTTTTACCAAAAAAAATCCGAAAAGCCTCGGAATGGTAAGGATTGGTGTGGCAAATCACACCGTCCATATCAAAAATCACTGCTTTAGTTTTTTGACTCATGTGTTTATATTTTCTTTTCAACGGTCATAACCTGCCCCGTACAGCAGGTCGGGGTGGAATCTCGCATCTCCCCGATAGCCATCGGGGCATCCCTCCGTGCGTCGCTTGCATCATGCCCTGACTGCTGTCAGGACAGGCTCGATTTCATTTGAAATTTAAAATGGTGGATTCTATGATATCACAGCAGGTATGTAACTCCTCTTCAGTCATTACCAAAGGAGGGGCAAATCGGATGATATTGCCATGAGTGGGCTTTGCCAAAAGGCCATTGTCCCTTAGGGCAAGACATATCCTCCAGGCTACGTCCCCATTCTTAGGTTGATCTATCACCACGGCATTCAATAACCCCCTTCCCCGCACCAAGGTCACCCAATCGGATTTTTCTACGAGATGTTGCATTCTCTCCCTAAAGATTTGACCTAATTTCCTGGCGTTTTGAGCCAGTTTCTCGTCTCTGACTACTTCCAATGCGGTCATGGCCACCTTGGCCCCCAATGGGTTTCCCCCAAATGTTGACCCGTGCTGGCCCGGCTTGATCACATTCATTATATGGTTGTCTGCCAAAACGGCAGACACAGGGTACACTCCACCCGACAAAGCCTTTCCCAGGATCAATAGATCAGGTTTAACATAGGTAGATTGCCTTTCGCAATGCCCCTCGCAGGTACAATTGCCACAAACGGCCAGCAAAGAACCTGTTCTGGCAATACCCGTTTGTATTTCATCCGCCATCAGCAGTACATTAAACTCTTTGCACAGTTCAGCCACCTTCGGGATGAAGTCCTCTGAGGGGGTGACCACGCCTGCTTCCCCCTGTATAGGTTCTATCAAGAATCCCACTACATTAGGAGATTCCTTAAGCACTTTCTCCAAGGCATTTACATCATCGTAGGGAATATTGATGAACCCAGACATATAAGGCCCGAAATTTTTCCTTGCATTTTCGTCATTGGAAAAAGAAATGACCGTGGTGGTTCTGCCGTGAAAGTTGTTGTTGGCTACTACAATGGTGGCCTCATTTTCCTTAACACCCTTTACCTCATGTCCCCACTTGCGGGCGATTTTGATGGCAGTTTCCACGGCCTCTACACCCGTGTTCATCGGTAGGACCTTATCGAAACCAAAATATTCGGTAACATATTTTTCATAGGGTCCCAATATGTCATTATGAAATGCCCTTGAAGTCAGAGTCAATGTTTCTGCCTGTTCAATAAGTGAGGCCTTGATCCTAGGGTGGCAGTGCCCCTGGTTTACGGCTGAATAGGCCGAAAGAAAATCAAAATATTTCTTGCCCTCCACATCCCAAAGGTACACCCCTTCGCCTCTGCTAAGCACTACGGGCAGCGGATGGTAGTTATGCGCCCCATGTTTATCTTCCAAAGCAATGGCTTGCTCACTTGACGTGATCGCTTCCAACATAAATCAACGTATTTTCACTGTTATTAAAATGATTCGAAACACCGCAGCACTTACCAGTAGCAGCCTCTGCAAGGTCAAAGGGCAAATATAGTAAAAGCCCCTTGCAATCATTAACGAAAACCAAAAAGATGGAATTCAATGATTTAGAAAAATATTTAAAGGGCCATTTTTGTATTTACAGCAAAACTTCCGATATTTGCAAACTCAATTCGAAAAAGTCAATAATTAACATACGACACATAGCATCATGGCAAGAGTTTGTGACATCACCGGAAAAAGGCCTCGGGTAGGAAATAACGTATCGCACGCCAATAACAAGACAAAGCGCAAGTTTTATCCTAACCTACAGAAAAAGAGCTTTTTTATACCTGAAGAAAATGCCTGGATAACACTCAAAGTTTCCACCAGGGCATTGAGAACCATCAATAAGAAAGGGATTTCTGCCGTGTTGAAAGAGGCGCAGAAAAAGGGAAACATCGTAATCAAGTAAGCAATTACCTCATTATTATATAAATTCACCACATAATGGCTAAGAAAGGTAACAGGGTTCAGGTAATTTTGGAATGCACGGAGCACAAGCAGAGCGGCATGCCAGGCACATCTAGGTACATCACTACCAAGAACCGGAAAAACACCACTGAGCGGCTGGAGTTGAAGAAATTCAACCCTATCCTTAAGAAAATGACCGTTCACAAAGAAATTAAGTAACTCACCCGGCAGCTTGCTGGCTAAAATTGAAAAACCATGGCAAAGAAAGTAGTTGCAACGTTGAAGAAAGAGGGCGGTGTCACATATGCTAAAGTGATCAGGGCCGTGAAGTCCGAAAAAACCGGTGCCTATTCTTTTAAGGAAGAAATGGTTCCTGCCACTATGGTACAGGAAACCTTAAAAAAATAAAACCCTTTTCGCAGGTTATACCGAATTAAATCCCTTTCGATGCATTTCGAAAGGGATTTATCGTTATATTCGGGGTCATATTTAAGCAAGAGCATGGGAATATTCGGTTTTTTTTCCAAGGAGAAAAAAGAAACGCTAGACAAAGGTCTGGAAAAGACCAACCAGAACCTCTTTTCCAAGTTGGGGAAAGCCATTGTGGGCAAGTCACGAGTAGATGACGACATCCTGGACGAATTGGAAGAAATTCTGATCACCTCCGATGTGGGAGTGGATACTACCATTAAGATCATCAGAAGAATAGAGGAGAGAGTGGCCAGAGACAAATATGTGAACACCACAGAGCTGGACCTTATCCTCAGGGAAGAAATTACCGCGCTACTCGCTGAAAACAACACAGAGGACCTCTCTGATTTTGACTTGCCCGCCGATAAAAAACCCTATGTCATTATGGTGGTAGGGGTAAACGGCGTCGGCAAAACAACCACCATTGGCAAATTGGCCTATCAGTTTAAGCAAGCTGGTAAATCTGTGATATTGGGTGCGGCCGATACATTTAGGGCGGCAGCGGTAGATCAACTTTTGCTCTGGGGGGAAAGGGTGGATGTGCCAGTGGTTTCCCATGGCATGAATAACGACCCTGCCTCCGTAGCCTT
>PXCO01000148.1 GCA_003565295.1 Cyclobacteriaceae bacterium | reverse complement strand
GGCAAGGCATCCAACTGATAAAGTGTGGCTTGCCAGTAGGATTCGGTACGAATCCCCTGAGCCCATGCACGCTCCTCCAGTGTTTCTTCCACCTTTATTTCTTCCTGTGTGACTTCCTTTGAAAAATAGATGGTGGTGGCTCCCACCTGTTCGGCAAATTCCGGGATCTTTACCTCTGGATAGCCTTGCAAGACGATGAGATCGGCTCCCTTGGCTTTCAGTGTTCGCTGTAAATCTTCCAGGCATTCTATCAGGAACTTGGCCCTGAATCCCCCTGTTTTGGGTATGCCTAATTCCGTATCGGCAAAATGACGGGGATCAAAGCAATAGACGGGCAGTAGGTAGTTGGCATTTTCCAGGGCCCCGGTTAGGGCTGCATGGTCATGTACACGAAGGTCATTTCTCAACCAAAGCAGGGCTGTATTCTGAGGCATAATTGGTATAATTCTTTTTCCTTTTAATCATTTTCTACGGAAAATGTTTAGGGGGGAGTGTTTTGGATGGCCAAGATGGCGTTCCGGAAAAATGCATTGCAGGTTGTCATATACGAGGGGTTGTTTTTACATTTTTGATTTAGGATTTCATATGTTTATAATTGTCTTTTCAGCGGTCATATAGCCTGCCCCGGACTCGCTTCGGGGGAATCTCGCAGTCTATAATCATCCCAGTGTGTGACGTGCTCGTCATGCCCTGACTGCCGTCAGGACAGGCTCGATTTCAGGTAAAATAATCCTAAACCTGAAATCAAAAATTTACATGGGATGAAAGTGGTAACCACAACCCTCTAATTAACTCGCTATTTTTAAGGAATTTATAATTTTTTAACACCCATTTATTTTTATTTGACTAAAAAATCCCTAATTTTTTAGTCTCAATAAATGATATACCTTATGAAAAAGTTTATTTTTATAGTGCTTTGTGGGTTTTTGTTTGCTTGTGGGGGGAATAAGGGGGGAGAATACGGGGACCAGGTTCGCATAAATTACACCTTGGATACCGTGATGGTCAATCCTGGTCAGGAGATTTTGTTTTTGAATTCCGGCTTGTCCCAATCCCAACTTACCCCGGATAAAAAACACCTGTATAATTTTAACTTTACGGAGTTTTCCATTGAAAAAATCAACCTGGATGAATTGGCCTTTGAAGATAAAATTATGCTTTCAAAGGAGGGCCCAAATGGGGTGGGGCAGTATTTTTTCGGGTTCCTGCTTAAGGATGAAAATAATCTTTTGATCAGGTGCTACAATCAGGATAACATAGTAGATCTAACCGGTAAGAAAAAGCATCAATTTGACTTTAAAAAAGTAGGAACTGAGCCTGATAAACTTTCCGATTCGGAAAACCTGCTTTCAGCGGTGCTGCTTCCGGAGGAACCTGAAGTATATTATGGGTTGGTTTCAGATTGGCAAGAAGGTAAAACGGAAGTGGCAAAATTAAATGTTGCCGAAGATGTCATCCAACGGTTTGATATACCCATTTTCGAAAAGGCCAAGAAATTTGAGATAGAGATTACGGATGGTGGGAGATTTAGTATGCAGAAGTATATTATCCATGCTGGTGACAAATTGATTGTAGGCATAGAGGGATCCAATGAATTGTATGTGATGGATAAAGAGACAGGTACAAGTCAGCTGCATGAATACACCAGTGAACTTACTGCCACGGAAAAGAAGGGTAATTATCCCCCGAAAGTGGGTGGGATAGATGAGTTTGCCGGAATCTACAGGAGGATATTAGAGGAGGTAGGTTTTATGGCACCTGTGTGGGATGAAGTGAATGAAATGTTTTACAGGTTTTCATTTATTATGGAATTCGATGATAATGCAGAAAAACCAGAGGGGAGCCCTTTTCAACAGCCCTCTGGCGCCAAGGTGTTTTTAACCATCTACGACAAGGAACTGAACATGCTAACCGAATCAGCCATTCCCCAATTGACAAAACGACCGGCTTTTCATTTTGCTAAAGACGGCAAACTGTGGGTGTTTGAAAATGTTGAAGATGAGATGGGGTTTGTCCAGTTGAGTTTTGATTTATGATTTCGGATTTATCCAATCTGAAATCATAAACCCTTATCATCAATTTCAAGTAACTTATATACAGATGAGCCATTTAGTTTTCTTGCTCCTAATTGGACTACTGGTCGGCTGTGCGGGAAGCGAAAAAGGGGGAAAGTCCGATGAAGTTCGCATTGATTTTAACCTGGATACGGTGATAATTAATCCAGGTCAAGAAATCCTATTTTTGAATTCAGGTTTATCCCTAGCCCAATTAAATGAAGACAAAAAATACCTGTATAATTTTAACCATACCGATTTTTCCATCGAAAAAATCAACCTGGATGAACTGAAATTTGTGGATAAAATCACCTTATCCAAAGAGGGCCCCAATGGGGTAGGGCAATTTTTCATGGGATTTTTATTGTTGGATGAAAATTCCATGTTGTTCAGGTGCTACAATCAGGACAATATCTTGGACTGGCACGGTAATATAAAGCGCAAATTTGACTTTAAAAAAGTGGGAAATGAAGGCGAGAGGATAGACGATCATGAACATCTGTTTATGCCGACTGTCCTTCCGGAACAACCCCAGGTTTATTTTGGATTAATTTCCAATTGGCAGGAAAAATCCACAACCATGGTCGTAATTGATTTGGAGAAGGATGAATTAAAACGGATCGATCTTCCGCTGTTTGAGAAAACCAAGGCTTTTGAAATTGAATTTAATGATGGTCAAACGGGTTTTGGCATAGGCACAGAAAAATATATCAACAATGCTGGTGGAAAGCTGCTGGTAAGTGCGGAAGTTTCCAGCGAAGTTTTTGTATATGATTCATTCACCGGGGAAATGCATCACCGGACTTTTGAAAGTGAACTTACAGGCAATGAAAAAAAAGGAAAATATCCGAACCAAGTGAGTGACCTGAAAGAATTGGTGGGGGTTTACAAGAAAATCCACGAGGAAATTGGGTTTCACGCATTCCATTGGGATGAAAAACACGAAAGGTATTACCGCTTTTCCAGTATGGCAGAATTTTCTGATTTAGATGTATTGCGTGAAAATCAAATAGTTCCCTCCTCATCTGGAGCAAAAGTGTACCTCACTGTATATGACAAAGACCTGAATCAGATTGCGGAATCAAGGATCCCCATGCTGACTAAAAAACCTGCCTATCACTTTGTCAAAGATGGCAAAATCTGGATGTACGAGAATATGGAAGATGAGCTGGGCTTTGTACGTTTGTCGATTTTGGATTTGGAACGATAGGTGAGTTTACGGTAGTAGGCTTGCAAACCCTTTTTATCTAGATTCGGCATTGCAAAATTCCGAATTGGAGGCAATTCAGGAAAAGAAATTATGAATGTGTAAAAAAATTATTAAATTGGTGTATATTTAATTTACAATGAGAACTAATATAGAGATTGATGAAAGGCTAATGGATGAAATCCTGAACAAAACCTCTTTGAAAACCAAAAGAGAAATCGTTCATGCAGCACTTAAAGAATTCCTGCAAAAACTGAAGCGTGAGGAGCTGGCTGGTATGGCTGGTAAAATTGATTGGATTGAAAATTTGGAAGAAATGAGGACGGATTGATTAATGCTCGTTTTGATAGATACCAGCATTTGGGTGAAGTTTTTCCGGGGAGGGGATTTAAATTTAATTCAAAATGTCCAAAAACTTATCCTAGGGAATGAGGCATGCATATGCCCTCCAATTCTTCAAGAAATTCTTCAGGGAGTTAGTGACATAAAGACATTTGAAAAGTTATCTGATCAATTGTTAAGCCTACATTTTTTAGAGGCTGATTCTAAGATGATGGCTATAGATGCCGCAAAATTATATTTTCAACTAAGGAAACGAGGAGTTACCATTAGAAAAAGTATGGATTGCCTAATTGCTTCTTATGCATTAACATTCGATGTTTCTTTTTATCATGCCGACAGAGATTTTGACAATGTTTCCAGGCATTTTCCTCTCAAACTATTTGTGAAGTATTAATAGTTATAATATGGTTATCTCAAAATTCTACCGAAAGTTTAGTTACCTATGCTTCATTGGTACTTTGTGGGCATGTGATAATCCAGCAATTGTGCGACAAGAATTGGAGAGGGAAGCAATTATATCGATAGATACGGTAATGATTGATTCAAAAGGGGAGTTTTTATACCTAAATGCTGAACTAAGGCAATCCACTCTTTCATCTGATAAGAGGTTTCTTTATAATTTTAACGAACGGGAAAGCTCTATCGAGCAGATTAATCTGGATGAACTTTGTCTAGATGAATTGCTTATATTTGACCGGGATGGACCCAACGGCATTGGCAGTTTAATCTCCAATATCCAATTGGTAGGCGAGGACAGAATGCTGATTTGGTCATTACGGGGGGCTGGAATATTTGGCCTTCAAGGGAGCCGTTTATCATCTGTTGAGCTAAGTCCTGTGGAGGATGTTTTTTCCAATGGCTATCATTATTCACTCAGGACATTTAAGGAAAATTTCAACAATATATTTGGTTCAACTATAAACTGGGACTCACATAGTTATTTTTTCTGGAAGCTGAACCCGGAAAATGGACAACTTAAAAACTACAACCTGTCGGAGTTTGACAAGGTAAAGTCCTTTGTGTTACAACAAATGGATGGAGCAAGGGTGGTTCGGGGCAACTTACCGGGTGTTTTTTTATCGGATGATTCGGACAAATTGTTTTTGTCCAATGAAGTGTCAAATGATATATATATTTATGACCCGAAATTGGATTCTCTAATTCATTATGCTTTGCCACATAATTCCATTCCCCAGATTAAAGTAAATGTGACCTTTCCCAAAGCTGAATCACAAGAGGAAATGAATAAGCTCTTGACGGATTTTAAGGAGGATATAAATTTCTCCAAATTGAATTGGGATCAAGAAGCCAAGTTATTTTATCGGTTTTCTTACAAAGAAAAATTTACCAGATCAATGGACATAGGTGGCAGTCCGGTGCCTTCATCTTCGGAAGTGTTTTTAAGCGTCTGGGATTCCGAGCTTAACCTGCTTTCGGAACAACAGGTACAGGGATTAACCGAGACACCTAAAACTCATTTCGTCAAAGATGGAAAAATTTGGGTTTTTGTCAATGTGGAGGATGAGATGGGGTTTTTGCGACTTAGTTTGGATTTATGATTTTAGATTTGCTCGATAGGTGAGTTTATGCTAGTAGGCTTGCAAACCCATTTTATCTAGATTCGGCATTGTAAATACCGAACAGCGCCGATAGCTCCATTTTTTGTTAAAACAAAAAAACGCTGGATTTGATAATGTGAATCCAGCGTTCTAGATGCTTTAGGAAAGGGGCTAAAAATTAATCGTTATAAGTTTTTCATCCTCCCAGTCAGTAAGAAATTTTCCTATGGCCTTCATCTGAATGGTTTCCCCAATCCTGACCTGATGAGAATATCCATAGCTCACATTATACCTATGAATATCCACCGATACCAATTTTTCAAATCTGCTTTTGTTTAATTCCCTAGGAATATCTTTAAAAGGAATCCAGCCGGTAGTTTCCTCCAAAATTTTAATTTCCTGAGTTGAATTCTTATCCACAAGGCTCACTCCTACATTTAAATTGACAAAATAGGTATCATACTGCGTGGAGCTAAAATCCTTGTCCGTGAAAAATTCAAAGAGAACCTTTTTTTCCTTCTTAAGGATAGGGAGTTCGGACTCGGGCTCAATGGATTCACATGAAATAAAGGCAAACGACATTATAAATGCCACAATTAATACATTTTTCATTGACATAATTTCGTAATCAATTCATTGCATGAGTTGGGGGTACCGGATTGGGAACAAGATTATCGATAGGTTTGATGGATTTCAGGTAGGCATAAATCGCCTTGGTTTCCTGATCTGTCATATGGCTGTACATATCCCATGGCATTGGAGGCAGTAATTGTCTGGTTGTTTTTATTCCTTTATATCTCCCTTCCCTTAGGGCAATGGAAAATTGTTCCTCAGTCCAGGATCCGATTCCCGTATCATCATCGGGAGTTAGGTATGCTGCATAAGTGACCCCCCAAGGTCCGATCCACGCAGTTAGCGTCTGCGTGGCAGCTACTCCTTTTTACTCTAGATCAGCCCGGTCAAGGTCGGGTAGGGGAATTGCTGCCGGGTGACCGGAAAGCTGAAGTTCCATATCCAGTTCGGGTCTATTGGGTCCCATCTTTCTGGTTGTATGGCAATCATGGCAGCCGGAAACCAAAGTTAGATGCTTGCCAAATTCTTCCAGTGTCTGGAATCAATTTAAATCTTTAATTTGATTAAGCTCTGGCAATTCTGTTTTGAAGACTGTTGACATTCACTCAGGCCCAAAACAGCTATCAGGGATAACCCTAAGGAAATAATTATTCTGTTTTTCATTTGTAGAAGTTGGTTAGGTAAACAACGATTTCTATTTGTGATGATTGGAAAAGTGGGAGTTAGGTTGCTTGTGATTTGTTTTTTTTCTTGAGAATTTTTAAAAAGTCATTCCATTTATCGCTCAAATCACTCTTAGGGGTAATCAACTCCTAAAAATCTGTATTAAAGACTTTTTCAAGTTGTTTGTCATTTATGGTTTTAGGCAGATTTCTTAGCCCAAAATTTCTAATTCTACATAACATTGCATTGCATTCTCCAATTGGGCCAACTTTCCCATTTTCCAAGAGGTATTGACAATGAAATCTGTCCTTTTTATCCTTCTCTTTTCAAAAGCACGGAAGGACTTGGAATATTTATCGCTTTTGGACATTTCATCAGCTAGGACATAAGCATCTTCGATAGCCTGACACGCACCCTGTCCGAGATTTGGAGTAGTAGCATGGGCAGCATCACCGATTAAAACAATCCGATCAAATGCAAATTGACCAATTGGACTGATATCAATAATGTCATTCCAAATCAACTGATGATCTTCTGTATGTTCCAAAATCCGCGGAATCGGATCATGATAATCCTTGAAATTATCCAGCAGGTCGAGTACTTTCATTGCGCCCATTTTTCTGTCATTCTGGGGAGCATTTATACAAGCAAACCAATACAATTCATCATTGGCCAAAGGAGCTATTCCAAACCGTCCTTTTTGTCCCCAAGTCTCAGAAGCCTGAGTGATTTTCAACTTGCTGTTGTCCATCACTGCCCTCCAGCAGGTATATCCCGAATACCGAGGAGTCGATTGGGGTAATAATTGCTTTCTGATAGCCGAATGAATCCCATCCCCCACTATCAAATAATCTGTAGATATGGATGAACCATCCTCAAAGTCAACAAGCACCTGATCTTTCTGATTACTGAAAGCTGTGGCCTTTTTGTTTGTGAAAACAGTATCGGGATCAAGTTTGGAAAGCAACAATTCATGCAAAGCATAGCGATGGATCAAAAAATTGTCCAGGCCATACTTTTTACTGATGGCCTCGCTATCGGATTTTGTGATGATTTTCCCTTTCTGATCCAACAAGGCAAAAGAGGACATCAATCTGCCTTGACTGATGACCTCATCCATAAAACCCAATAACTTATATACCCGCATTGCATTGGAAGACAATGCCAAACCTGCCCCCACCGGCCTGACTTCTGAGGCAGCTTCATATACATTGGCCTGTATTCCTTTTTGCTGTAACGCTATTGCTGTGGTCAACCCTGCGATGCCCCCGCCGATAATACTGACTTTGACTTTTCCCATTTGATTTAATCAAGAACTATAAGTAGTTTGAAAATCAATTATTTAACTAAATTACGAAAAAACATTTTTCAGGCCTTCTTTACATAATAATGAAGCTGTACCAATCCGGATTCAAAAGATTTTGCTGATCGAAATTCAAGTTGTTGTTCCGGAATCCCAAATGAAAACAACCTTTTGCCATCACCCAAAATGACAGGGATGATAGACAGGATTAATTCATCCAATAATTTTCTATCCAGCAACATTCTGACCACTTCAGCCCCTCCATCTACAAAAATGTTTTTACCTTTTTTAATTTTCAGCCGGATGACCAAATCTTCCAGGTCATCTGAGTAAAAATGGACATTCCCTATGCTCTCCCGCATTTCCCTTGTAACAATATAGGTTTCCTTGTCCGCATGTGGGAATTGATCAACTTGGGCCATCACCCATTCATAGGTTCTTCTTCCCATGATTACCGTTTCTACACTATCCGTGAATTTCCTGTAGCCATAATCCTCTCCTTCTTTGGCAACTATATCCAAAAAAGAAAGGTCATCACCCGGTTTTGTAATGTACCCATCCAAGCTGCACGCGATGTATAATATTACTTTTCTCATACATTATCCTTTACTGGTTTTCAGTACTCACTAATTTAAACACTCAAAGACTTTGAATATTGGCAAATCAATTTCTCCAATTTATCCTCCACATTCTCTTCTACAATACCACCATGATAGCAAATAACTTTTTGTGGTTTGAGTGCTTTTATTTTCTCAACTGATTTGATGGCATTTGGAAATTCTAATGTGTAAGAAGGGTTGGGAATCCCGAATGTATTTCCTTCAACCACCAATGCATCATTGGCAATCAAAACATTCTGATTCGGAATGAAAAGTGAAATATGCCCTTTGGTGTGCCCTGGAGTATGGATGATCTGAATCTCATCTTCAAAAAATCCCCCATCATCAAATGTTTTTTCTACCTCATACCTTTTGATTCTATTTAGTGAGTCAATAAAACCTAAAGCCCAATTTCTATAATCTCCGGTAAGTGAATTTAAAGAGTTTTCCGCTTGAACCAACCTTTCAGATTTTATTTTCCCACTTATCGACTTTTCTTCCAAGGCCCCGCAAAATGTTTTTATAGATCGATTATGTTCCTTGAATTTTTTGAGACCTCCTATATGATCGATATCATCATGGGAAATGATGATACCATGGATTTGATCAATACTTATGTCGATTTTTGCCAATTCACTGACAAAAGTTTCAAAGGTTTCTTCATAACCACAATCAACCAAATACACCTTTTCATTTATCCTTATCAAGGTGGGAAATAGGGTTAATTTCTCCTTGTTCAGTATTTGCTCTATTTTGATTGTAGTTATTTTCATTGCAAAAATGAAGTTTCATTTAAATGATATTAACTTAGAATGTTTCTTTTCAAGGCTTTTTAGCAGATGTTGTTTTATCAGACACTTCTATTTTAGTCCAGCCCCTTAGCTGGAAATATTTTTTCCTCGGTTCACCTGTCCAGCCATTAATTCCATTTTTGGGTAACCAAATGGTATGGATGTAAATTACGGGAAGGAAGGTCAATCCTAGAACTGTCAAAGAAATTAATCTGCCAAAGAAAGTAGTCAAAAAACACACAACTGCTAAGGTTACCAGAAACTTCATAATCCTCCTCCATTTTGGCACTTTCTCCTCAAAATGGCCTAAAAGAATATTGCCTGTCGCAAAAATGAAGCTTACAAGAGCAATTTCAAACCATAAGTTATTTTGAATGGACATCATAACTAAACAGAAATTTAGCATCAAGGCAAATAATCAATGTCCCTGATTTTTCTTCATTTTAAGATTTATTGGTGTAATGATTGGACTTTGATTTGAAAAGTTGCTTGGAGGTGTATAAATCCATACCACATAAACATGTTATTTCTATCTGGATTTTGGTTGTGAGTTGGTATTTTTAATAACCAAACAGAAAATCGAGATTATTTTACCATGAAAAACGAAAATCGTATTTTCGTTTTTCATGGTAAAATATTTTTTATTGAATTACTTTTTAAATTATCTTTACATGGAATTTCACTCAATCCATGGTAAAGCAAAGGTATATCCAATCACTATTTGAGGAATATATGGAGATATTCCCGGCAGTTGGGATTGTGGGTCCGCGGCAGGTGGGCAAGACTACGCTGGTCAAAAATCTTTCGTGGGCAAAAAATAAAATTTACTTGGATCTTGAAAAAGCGAGCGACAGGGCCAAACTGAGTGACGTAGAATTGTTTTTAACGAATCATCAAGATAATACAGTTATTCTCGATGAAATTCAACTAATGCCTGAGCTGTTTGCGGAACTTCGCAGCTCGATCGATGAAGATAGAAGGCCGGGAAGGTTTATACTTTTGGGGTCAGCATCACCTGACCTTATCCGAAGTAGCGCCGACTCCTTGGCGGGAAGAATTGGATATATTGAACTTACACCCTTTACGCTAGAAGAAGTATTAGCGGAGGAGATGAAGCGACTATGGATGAGGGGTGGATACCCGCTTTCATTCCTTGCTTCAACCGAGAGAATCAGTAATCTGTGGCGGGAAAATTTTATCAAAACATATATTGAAAGAGACCTTGGCTTATTGGGGCTGAATACGGATCCAAAGCTGGTTGAACGATTTTGGATCATGCTGGCCCATGTACAGGGGAGTTTATGGAATGGAGATAGTTTTGCTCGGGCACTTGGGATTACCCGGCCTACCGTTACCCGTTACCTGGAATTCCTGGAAGGGTCATTTATGGTCCGAATCCTTCAGTCCTATCACCGAAATGTTAAAAAGCGTTTGGTGAAATCCCCCAAGGTATATATCCGGGATACAGGATTGCTGCATACCCTGGTAGGCATAAAGTCATATGATGAATTGATCAATCAGTTGTTGATTGGAGCTTCCTGGGAAACCTTTGTCATAGAGCAGGTAATCAGTGTGCTTGGACTGGATTATCACTATTACTTCTACCGAACCCATCAGGGAGCGGAATGTGATTTGCTATTGGTAAAATCCGGAAAAGTGGAATGGGCCATTGAAATTAAAAACACCCTTTCACCCAAAATCAGCAAAGGCTTTTTGATTAGCATGGAGGATACAAAGGCCGCGAAAGGGGCGGTAATATCACGAGTTGAAGAAGGTTATC
>PXCO01000049.1 GCA_003565295.1 Cyclobacteriaceae bacterium | reverse complement strand
GGGTGGTGCCCCAGGTATAGGTGTACCTGTCCAGGGTCTTTTCCGTTTCCCCGGCATAGGATACCTTGTAGGTGCTGCGCGTGGTACCTCCGATGGGGTGCCGGGTCACCTGCTGTAAGGGGCGGTACTCCTGGTCGTAGTAGGTCACGCTGTAGATCCACTGGGGCGACCCAGGGCCGAAGTTCCTGCTTTTATGGCCGGTGACCAGCCCCTTCACGCCGTTTAGGTCGGGCTGGTCCGGGTAACCGGGTTCGGGCGAAAAGGCATAAACAGCGTTGTTGTTTGACCATCCGTCGTTTGTCCTGAACGTGTAATTGTCATAATAGGTGATGGTTAAAATACTGGCTTCCCCTGGCGAGACGGGGTAGGTCCTGTTCATGGTGTACCCCGTGGAGGAGCCGTTTCTTATCTCATCCCTGGTGCTGGAATTGGCCACCGCCGACGTGAGGCCTTCCCATGACGTGGCGGTGGTGATCACCCCTGTGATCACCGGCCTGTTGTGGATGTCGTATTTCACATACGCCCACTGGTTGCCAAGCCGCTGTTCGCCGTCCTGCGTGAGCACGGGCCTGTCCCACCGGTCGTAAACGGTAAACACCCAGTCCGCCCCGGGGGCCTTGCTGCCCGTTTGCCTGCCGAGTTCATCGTACTCATATTGGAAATGCCAGCGGTCCACATGGGTTTGGGAAGGGGAGAACACCCCTGCGGATTGCGGCGGGATAACAAATAGCAGTTCCCCATAGTCGTTGTACACATAATAGGTGTCCAACCAGGAGCTGGCACCCGATTGAACCCTTGAAAGTACCCTTCTACCCACAAAATCGCTGAAAACACGTGTGACGGCGCCCTCCGGGTCCACTGTCTCCTCCACCGATAGGCTGTTGGGGGGATAGGCCGCCGATGTCGTCGGCCTACCGTTCACTATCACCCAACGTCTTACCGCATCGCCAGAGGTGTTCACTTTAAAGCGCGATTGGGAATAAACCTGCTGGAAATCATCACCGATATTGCTCACCCCAAGTACACGGTCAAGGGGGGAATCCTCAAACAAAATGTTGGAATAAGGCTTTGGGTCGCCGCTTATCCCGGGCGGTGGGGAGGAATAAAAGCCTCCCTGTTCGGCCAGGGCGTTTTCCCTGTAGGCGCCGGTGGTGCCGGAAGACCTGTATGGGAGATAGGACAATGAAGGCCTTTGGTTGTTGTCATAGGCTACCGGGTTCACCACGTCCCTTTTTTCCGGGCTGGCCTGCAGCCCAAGGGTCTGCAGTTCCCTTCCCAGCCCGTCCTGATAGGAATAGGTGACCGATTTGTCGCCCGTGCCTAGGGAAATTACCCCTTTATCGGTAACCACCCCTTCTTTGAACACCTGCTCCGACCTCACGAAGTTCATGTCCTCCGAAGGGGAGCCGGTAGGGTCATTTTCATAGGCCCTGGCAAAGAAAACACCCTGGGTGGCCGAATTGAAGTTGAACCCGGGTTTAAGCACAAGGGAGCCCACTACCAGGTATGATTTATTCTCATATTGGTTTTTTTGGGCATTTTCCACTATGGCCGCTTCTTGGGAGAAGAGCCGCCCAGTCCCTAACGTCAGGACAAAAATGATAAAAAAAGAGCTAACTGTTTTCATTTATTAAAAGCATAATGGGTTACTTTTGTATATGTTCATGTAGATTGACCGTGTTACGGGATCACCGCAACCGTCAGTATAGGTACAGCGTACCTCGTGTATGCCCTCTATACTATCATGGTGCAATTCAAATGTTGAGCCGACATCATATACCATGTGATTCCAATCATTATCCGAAGGTCCCTTGTATTCCCAAGTAAATGTGTCCATGCTCGGACAACCCATAGAACTGAAGTTCACCTTGATTGTTACAGGGCTTGTGGGCTGGTTGTTTTGCTGGGTACAGTTGCCATAACCTACCGGGTCGATATAGCAAAGGTCAAGGGACTGAGGGCCGTCGATGCAAAGGGAGAAATTCATCGGGGTCCATGCGAAAACCTCTCGGATGGCGGTAAACGGGTCAAATTCGTCCGTAAACATCACGGCTTTTACCTCATAATGACCCGCAGTACCGTAGGAGGCGGAAGCCTCCAGGCGGCTATCGTCATAGACCGTGCCGTTGGCCATGTCCCAAGCAAACTCAGGGGTTCCCCCAGAGGGAGAAACGATATCCTCGATCTTGAACTGAAACTCCTGGTTGACATAGGCGTCCACTTTATCGGGCTTGATCCGCATCCCCGCCCTTTCGTGTTTAAAATGGTACCGCTTCCTGGAAAGAATGTTGTCTGAGTCATCCCTCACCAACCTTACCCTTCCAAAGGCGTCATATTCCGTTTTGATTTTTTTACCGTTCGTGTCCGTTTCCTCAGTGACCCCGAAAATAGGGTGGTTTACATAGTTGGCTG
Organism: Cyclobacteriaceae bacterium; assembly: GCA_003565295.1. Classification (GTDB taxonomy): domain Bacteria; phylum Bacteroidota; class Bacteroidia; order Cytophagales; family Cyclobacteriaceae; genus Pleomorphovibrio. The sequence continues at coordinate 8,476 of PXCO01000049.1, read as the reverse complement.
TGAATTGGGTGTTACCCGGGTTGACGGTCTCACCGACCAACCACACCCCGTCGTTCCCCCAATCCAATTCCATTGACTCCCCATTCCTTCCCCTGGTTTTGAGCAGCCTTGCGGTCGAAGGGTCGTATTCCTCGTGTTCCGCCGCCTGGACGAAGGAACCGGGTACCACAAAATCGGTGGAAGAAATATGGGTCCCCGTATATTGGCTGGAGACTTTCCCGCATGCCCATGTGCTTTCCGGGACGACCACGGTCTCCCCGGGCCCTATACTTTTATAGAGGGTGAGGTTTGCCCCCAAAAACTTCATCCCCCCTTTTTCCAGCCAGGACTGTTCTTCCACCAATGTGTTCTGGGCGTGCTTGCCGCGCAGTGCCTGAATGGAAACCACCCTTTCATCGGTGGAGGCCACATTTAGGCAGGCCACGTAATTGTTGTAACAGTTTTGCCAACATGCGTTGTCGTTTACGTCACATGGCTGCAAACATTGGCTGTAATCGTTTTGGCAGGACTGCATCTGACTGCCCGCCAGATCGTAGTCGGGATGTGTGACGAATTTGTACCTCTTTATGTGTTTTTCATCCGACAGTGCCGAATTATATGCTTTTATTTCAACTATCTGAAAGGTTTGCGTGTCGTAAGCGTATTCCTCGGTGTTGGTCAATTTAAGCGAAGGCGCCGTCTGGTCATAAACCTCGGTAGTCTTTTTTGTCAATGTGAAAGGGGTCGAGGAGATTTTGTATTCTGTCTCAATGCCGTAGGAAAAGCAAGTGAAAACAAAGGGCAGAACCCGTGTTGAGGTAACGCTGTTCTTTTCGGGCAGGTCATGGTTGTATTCGTAGGTCTCCCTTTGGATGATGTCGCTGTAATTTGCCTTCCTGATGGTCACCGTCAACGGGTTCCCCCTTTCCCAAAACCTGGTGGTCGTGGATACATCAGGGTCTTCTTCGTCGATGGGGTCGCCGTTTATGTTCTGATCAGGAAAATCATCATGGTTGGTGAAGGTGTAAACCACATAGCCCTTGCCAACGGTCTCCTCCTCCACCCTTGAATACCCCACGTGGGTGCCGTTGATGTCGAACATCTCAAGGTAGGTGTGCGAAAAACGCTTCAGATAAATGGGGAACCCGGGGATAATACGGTAACTCCTGAACAACTGCATTCTAAACAAAACCCCGCTGGAAACCGAGGGCTCCCCCTCTTCTCCGTACCTATAGTTGACCGTTTGCACGGGTTCCCCGTCATTGGAGGTAATTATACTTTTTATACGGTTGCCGCTAACCGTCGGGATGAATGTATCTCCGTGAAAACCCTCATGGGGTTCGTACAAAAACTGGGTCTGCCCACCTCCCCTCTGATGTATTTGGGTCAAGAGGTTTGCCTTCATACGTTCCGCATCGGGTTCCCGGCTCGCCCCTGGATAGCTTATAGGCTCCGTTATTGCCGGTATCCAGCTATCCACCGTGTTGTTGTTGTAAAGGCCTAGGTAATCAATGTTTTTTGAGTTCCTGGCGGGGAGGTTTATCGTCTCGTTGTACTGAAATTCATAAAGGGGCGTGGTCGATAAATCGTATATCCTCTCCAGCTTCAGGCGTTTGCACATATTGTCGGGTTCAAGGCATCCCTGGAAATACCCATATTCAAAATAATACCTTGCGGCAGGTTCGCCGGAGTTGTCCTCCACGGATATGGAAGCAAGGGACCTCCCCCCAACTATATCCTTGCGGTTGTGGTTCCAGAAGACCTTCACCTTCCCGCCCGAGGTCGAGATTTCCGTCAGTTTTGAGCCCTTTACCCTGACCGCTACGCTTTCACTTTTTTCTACGGAAGGGCATTGACCCTCGTCTTTTTCATAATAATAGTTTGTATAAGTGAATTGATGGGAATTACCGTAGGAAAGGGTCACCTCGTCCGTCCCGTTGGCAGAGATGATACGGGTGAGGTACCAGGTGGATATGTGCTCGTCTTCAAAAGGGCCATGGCCTTTCTTGGTGGAGATGCGCTCCCGTGAGCCCATGGTTGTCCCGAAATGGTACCTTGTCCCGTTTTCGTCAATGATCTCCCAGGTGTTGCCAACGCCGCACATCCCGGGGATTACCTTTAAGTCCTGAAAAGGGAATATCACGGCCTGCTTGTTTTTGTTGATCACAAATTTCCCAGTCCTCCCGAGAAAAGAAAAGGAGAAAAGGTCAGGTTCCGCGTCCGTGCCGTTGTTCTCACAAAACCCGCCTGCTTTGTCATCGGGGGTGCCGCGGACCACCCTGGTGATCATGCCCCCGGCGGAAAGGTTCCAACCGAGTCCCTCCGAAGAGGCAACATCCTGGACCCTGTGCCCGAACCCATTGTAATGCAACGAAAGATCCACCCCCAGTTCCCTGCCCGATATCCCGCCAAGGGGAATGTTGATGTTCGCACTTCCCGTATAGTGGCTTGCCCCTACGTTGGCATGTCTGATCATGCCCATGGCGTCCGGTGAGGGGCCTATGTACCCCTGCGCCCATACCTGAGCAACCAAAAAATAACCCATCATTATTGTAAAAAACCTTTTCATCCGCTTGTTGTTTTTTTCTATTTTGGACTATTGGCAGGTTCCTGCCATTATTCGTTCATAAATTTGCACTTTATAGGGTTTTCTGCCAATTGCCCCCAGTTCTCCTTCTTTGATTTCTAAAACTCGCCAATCCTATGGTCACCCGCCATGGGGTTTCGAATCCTCCTTTTCGAATTATCTCTTTGCTGTTGAATCCGTAGAGCACACTCGACCGGACATGCAGTCTGCCCCTGAGGCCAAACTCCGTTCCCAACCCTCCAAAGATGGATTGGTAGTTCCTTCCAACTTGCTCCACAGGGGCCCCTTGAATGGATCTTCTCTGGTATTCCCCTGTGGCAAACATACCTTTTCCAAACTTATACAGGGAATAGATTCCATGACCCTGCCAGATCGGTTTGCCATTTGGCACATTCTCACCCAGGGAAAGGAGCCCCAGCCCGCCTACTGACAATCTTTTGTCAATGCGATAGCCGACAAAGGGTTTCACCTCTGCATAAATGGGTGGAAATGTGAGCGTGTGTACCATGCCCCCAAACTCAAAGCGTTGAAGAAATGAATCACCTTCCAGCTTATTTTTTCGTATGGCTTCTTCCAGACGCCGGGTATCTGTTACTTGCGTGTAACGGGATTTCAGCTCATTGAGCCGGTACTGACCGGCCGTCAGCACCTTTCGGTCTGAGAAATGGTCCTGCTGAAGCTTTTTCCAGTCCAGCCGCTTGAGGTCATATTCCCGCAGCGCATCCAATTCCTCTTGTCCGGGAAGGTTTTCCGGGGAGATGTCTGTGTCCATCCCTTTTGCCATCTCTGTTTCCAGCCTGCCTGCGGTTTGCTCTGATAGTTGTTCCCTGCGTTGCACAGCAATGCTGTCCAGGTCATCCCATTGGAGGCTGTCCACCGAACTTTTGTGCCGGTCCGCCGTTTCCACCCATTCAATTTCCTTACCGCTACCGGGAGTATTCTCGATTTTTTTTTGAAGGGGTATTTGCTTTAGCGAATCCACTGAGGGAACCTTAGGAAGGTATCCAGTGTGCATTTTGGGGTCAGTATGCAACCCGGCTTTTTTAAGCGGGTTTTCAGGTAGCCCCGGTGGGGACATGGGGGGCAAACCCAACCCGTCCTGCGCCATTTTGGTCTTGATCGGGGCGATATTTTTCTGCCTTTTGGAATCCATCGGAATTCTCCAACTTGTAGGTTCACTTGAACTACTTATGGTGCTGTCGGTTTTATGCCTTGCCTCATTAAATCCATGGTTCAAGCTATCGGTAAACGACGACAAATCAGTCGCTTTAGGCTCCTGGGCAGTGGCGAGCCCGCAGCAGAGGCAAAACACCAAGGCCAAAATGGTCCCAAAAGCCTTCATTTCTCAAGGATATTGCTCGCGATTTTGGACTCAATGGCTTCCAGCCTTTTGTCCTTGTCTTCAATGGCCTCCTGCTGTTGCAGTAGGTATAAGGTGAGTTGCTCCACTTTCTCCAGCAGCTTCTGGTTCAGTTCCAGCATGTTTACCCCTTCAGCTTCATATTCCGCAGCGGATTTTAATCCCGGTAGGTGGCCGTGTGCTTTGATATAGTTGTCGGTTTCTTTAAGGGACAGCAGTTGATAGTCAGCCGCAAAAACATAGTCCGGCCAGTTGCTTGCTTCCAATTTAACTTCTTTGGCGCGGATGGTGCCGTTAACTTCCAGTAGATGGGTGGGGCTTTGTGTCCCTATTCCTATATTTCCAGCAGCCGTTATCCGCATACGTTCTTGGTAAATTCCATTGTTTGAAACAAATCGGAGATGACGGTTTAATCCCCCCATAAAAAGTGCATCTGAACCACTTATAAAAATTCCGGACGAGTTTGAATATGCAGAACTTCCCGATCCATAATTAACTACATCAATCCTCCCATTGGAAAACTGAAACCTTGCCCTTCCCCCTTCGGGGCCAGACAGATGAAACTGATAGTCTGGCGAGGTTGTACCTACTCCCACGTTGCCAGAAGCTGGAAAATGATTGGATTGCGAATATACATTACCGTATAAAAAAACCATCAAAAACATTACTTGCATCACCTTTGCCGTAAAACAATACCTATTACAAGTCATTATATTTAAAATTGTTTATTTACAAAATTTATTTAAAATAATCACATATAAGATTTCCCGAAAAGGGACCCCTATACAATATATAAAAAAGATGCATCTTAAAAACTTGCTGTAAATAAATAGTAAATAAACATTTTTTACAATAAATATATTATTAAAGATTTAAAATATTTTTCATAAACAAAAAATTAGCTATTAAATACAATTTTTAATATTTATATTTAATGGTGTAAAAGCTCATTCTAAATGTATTTTCAAAAATTTGTTAAAGGTGGTAAATGATGGGTTGGTATATTGATCATTTTAAAGTTCATTCATAATAATCATAGAATTTTATAGTTTTATTATTTTTTGTGTTCTTTATCGCAACCATCCTCCTTGTACTTCAACTTTAGGATGAAGGCCTATATCAGGCCCTCATCCGCAAAGCTAAAGTACGATTCATCGGTAAAGATCAGGTGGTCCACCACGGGGATTTCTAGGTGTTTGGCGGCTTCGGAGAGCCTGTTGGTCAGCCGTATGTCGGGCTGGGAGGGCTTCAGGTTCCCAGAGGGATGGTTGTGAACCAGGATGATGCTGGAGGCGAGGTGGTCCAGGGCCTTCTTGAAGATCAACTTGGGATCGACCAGGGTGCCGTGGGTGCTACCGGAACTGATCTTATGGAGTTTGATAATCCTGTTGCTCCTGTTCAGAAGTAGTATATAGAAATGTTCCACCACTTCGTCCAGGAGAAAGGGTACCATATGGTAGTACACATCCCGGGAACAGCTGATCCTGATTTTGGTGTCCGGTTGTTCCTCCAATCTTCTCCTTCCCAATTCGAAGGAAGTCATAAGAGCGGTAGCCTTGGCGTAACCTATCCCCTCAATGCTGAGCCATTTTTCCATGTCCCACTTGGCGAGTTCGGACAGCCTGAAATCGGCCTTGGCAAGGATCCCCCGAGCATTGTCCACGGTAATGTTGGCGATGGCGGCGATCAGGTGGTAATCCCTCATGGCGGACTTCCCCTGGTTGTAAAGCATCTCTGTGGGTTCGGACAATTGATTGAAACGTTTCATGATGTACTTACCGACTTTAAAACTCCTGGTGCTGGAGGGCTAAATGAATGATAAGCCCATGCCATGGGGAGTTTTTCACTAAGCACAAGGAGGAACGGAATAAAGCATCTCCGCCGATCACCTCCTATTATGCCGTAGTTCCTTGGCACATTTCAGACAGACAATCCGGATGCATGTGAAAAAATAACCCATAACTTTGGTGAGTCATTGGTTTTGCTTGTTTTATCTGGGTTTATAATTGCCAATAACTTGTAACAAATATTTCATTAATTTGTTACCACTTCCAATTTATTCCTACTTGTATTGATCACTTTTCCGTTTTTGATGACTTTATTTTCTAACGGCTTTTATGTCGTAAATAGTTAAAATTTTAACGACAGGAATAGTTGATAGAAACATTCCTATTTACTGAAAATAGAACACTTGAAAAAATATAAAAAGTGAGAGGGGCTCCGCAAAGGGCCTCTAATATTTAAGTTGGGTTTGTAACAAATGTTTATTAAATTTGTTACTATTTAATATATTATGGAAACCACGGAGACTAAAATAAACCGTCAAATTAATGCAAAGCCCAAGGGTACTTTGTTCTTTCCTGAGGATTTTAAGTCCTGTGGTAGTGATGAGGCCGTAAGGGTGGCACTGCATCGTATGGTCAATAGCTGCGAAATTGACAGAATAGCTCAGGGAATCTATACGGTGCCCAGGCAGTCAAAATTAATCGGAAAGGTATATCCCTCCGTGGATGAAGTGGCTCAAGCTATCGCAAAACGAGATAGGGCAAGGATAATACCCACGGGTGCTTACGCCCTGCATGCACTTGGTCTTTCTACCCAAGTGCCTACCAAAGTTGTTTATCTGACCGATGGTGCAGCTAGGTTGATCAAGGTGCGTAACCAAACTATCCTCTTTAAAAGAACAAGTCCAAAGAACCTTTCTGTTAAGGGCAAACTCAGTGGTCTTGCTATTCAAGCTTTGAGGTCAATAGGAAAAGATCATGTAAGTGAAGATCAGGTAGACAAGATAATCAAAATTTTGCAGGAGGAAGAAAGCTTGAATCTTAAACATGATAAGGATTTGGCCCCAGCTTGGATTGCGAAAATTTTTGATCAAACCATCAAAGAGCAGCAACATGTCTTTTGAATTTTTGACACTTAGTAAGAAGGATAGGCAAGAGATCTTCGATGAAATCTTCAGGCAGAGAAATCTCAGTTCCATTGCCGTAGAAAAAGACTGGTGGGTAGTCCAGACTCTAAGACTGATTTTTGACATGGAGATGGCGGAGTCATTGGTGTTTAAGGGCGGTACTTCACTCAGCAAAGCCTGGGGTATGGTCCAGCGCCTGTCTGAAGATGTTGACCTTGCCTTGGACAGAAAGTATTTGGGATTTGAAGGAGACCTTGGTAAGCACCAGGTTGATAAACTCAGAAGGGCCTCACATAAGTTTATCAGGGAAACCTTTTTCCCCAAGCTGAAGGAAAAATTTGACCAGGCGGGTTTAACCGATATTACTTTTGACCTACCCGAAAGCGCCCAATCGGATAAGGATCCACAGACGATTGAGCTCAACTATCCGTCAGTTCTTCGACAAGCATCAGCTTATATCCGCCCAAGGGTCTTGATTGAGATTGGGAGCAGGTCATTGTACGAACCCTTTACGCCGAGAGCCATCAATAGCTTTGTGGGCGAATATTTCAAGGGGAAACCCTTTGCCGATGTCCCTGTCGAAATACCTTGTGCCAATGTAGAGCGTACCTTTCTGGAAAAGTTGTTTTTGCTTCACGAAGAGTTCCAAAAACCCGAAAACAAAATCAGAACAAATAGGCTTAGCCGACACCTCTATGACATCGAGCGGATCATGGACAGTCATTTTGCTCAAAAAGCACTAGCCACGCCGGATCTCTATCAAGAGATTGTAAGGCATAGAAGTCGGCTCACCCGGATCAATGGCATGGACTATACCCGGCATGGACCTAAATATATCAACCCCATCCCCCCTAAAAATATCCTGAAATTATGGGAAGCTGATTATAAGACCATGCAGGAACAAATGATTTATGGAGATTCACTTTCTTTCAGGGAGTTGATTGAAAAATTAACAGCCCTTACAGCCAAGATCAATGCAATGGATTGGGAGATAGAATGAAAAAGTGAGGTTAACGAAACATAAAATTGCAAAAAATGTCTTTTCCAAAAAACTAACTTTTCCAAAGTTTCAAAATTTTGAAAAGTTGATAGTCAGTTGAATCTAAATCACTTAAAAAAGCAAAACCCCCTTCACTACTAAGGGGGTTTTAGAAGGCGTTAATACAACTTTTCTCTGGTCGGTGATCTGAAACTTTACTCGATTGCCTTTGCTAAAACCTTACTGTCTCACTCAAGGGCTCTGAAACTTCCCCAACTGGCCTTGCTGCGTACTGGTAGGTCTGGAATTCGGTGTTGTTTCCGAATACCCGAATGGTGGCACTTAGATCCACGAAATTCTCATCGGGAATGTCCCCGGTGTGGACGGTGTTGAAGATAAATCCGAATGTATGCACAGGCTCGTCTGATTCCACGATCAGTTTTGAAAAGGAAAGGGGGGTGGAAAGGTTGAAGGTGTTGGCTTGGGCTATGACCTGCGTCCATTCCAGTTCCCCGGGCTGGACGATGGCCGCATTTACGAAGCCGCTCTCACCCTTGTAGAGGGAGTGGATTCCAAAGTTAACCAGGTACTGATCCAGGCTACCTTCGAAATCAATTTCAACCCGGGCTGCTTTTTCCACTAGGGGTTGTTCCTCCGGGT
>PXCO01000238.1 GCA_003565295.1 Cyclobacteriaceae bacterium | reverse complement strand
TGAAATGTTTCTTCAAGTACATGATATGCTTATTTATAAGGTAACCAAACTGCCATTTCCCCATCTCCCCGGTTTGCCCAGGCGTAGTAGGGGATTAATGAAATGGGCATTGAGGTATATTCGGTTTTTTCGTAGGGCTGGAACAAGGAGCTGTCCCAGTTCTTAGAAGGCCTGAACAAGGCTTTACCCTTTAGGGAAAGTAGGGCTGATCCATCTATATCCACCCATTCCGGGGTGAAGGCTTCTTCCAGGGACAGTACCAAATTATCAATTTTTTCTCCTTCCGGAAGGTCCATGGACTCCACGCAGTACAAAAGGGGGCCTTTTTTCACTGCCAATTGATTTTTGGTGGTTTCCACTAGGGGATTTGCTTCCATGTAATTGACAGGCATGGGCAGGGTGAGGCTGATGACATCCCCTTTTTTCCAATTCCTTTTCACCTCTAAATAGGAACCCGGGAGTTTTTCGGCATTGATTTCTTTATCGTTTACCTTAAGGGTAGCCCCCACACACCAGCCGGGAATCCGTAAAAATATCCCAAAAGACTCCTCAGGGGATTTCTCAATGGTAAGGCTAACTGTTTCTTCCCAGGGGTATTGGGAGCTTTGCTTAATGGAAAGGTCTGTTCCATCCCAAAGTTTGGTCGATAATTCGTTGCTTCCGTAGAGATTCACGTATACTCCCTCTTCGGAGAGGCTATAGGCATAATTGTTTACCTGGGCCAGGGTTCTGGCCACATTTGGTGCACAGCAGTTGGAGATTTCTATATAGGGTTCCCTTTTGTTGGGCCAGCGCAGGTTGAATGGTAAATCCTCTTTTGCACTCAAGGGGTTGGTGTAGAAAAAAGTGCTGCCCTCAAGTGAAACCCCGGAAAGGATACTGTTATAGAGATTAAGCTCAATGATATCGGTATAGGCTGCTGACTTGGTGAGCTGAAACATACGCCAGTTCCAGAGGACATTGCCGATATTGGCACATGTTTCATTGTGTGCCGTAGCATGGGGGAGTTGGAAAGGCCTGCCATATGCCTGGTGAATTTTTTGGATTTCAGAGGGGTCATAAGAAGTCCCATCGGGTGAGACACCGTCATACAATGCCCCACAGCCTCCATTTACATACATTTTCCTAAACACCACATCCTCCCAAATCGACTTCAGGTTTTCCATAAGGGTTTCCTCCCCTGTCTCTGCATAGAGATCTGCCACTCCTGCATAAAGGTAATTTGCCCTTACGGCATGTCCCATGGCTTGAGTTTGCTGCCGGAAGGGAACCCTATCTTGATTGTCATCGGTACCATCTGCTGTAGTACCCCAAATATCGATAAGGTTTTGGGCCAGTTCTAGATATTTTGAGTCACCTAAGGTGCGGTACATTTCGGTAACTCCCATATAATGGGAGGGGCAAATAGCATTGCGGGCCAACTCCGGAGAGGCTTCCTTATAGAAATCATAGAGGAAATCAGCCACTCCTTTTGCAATTTGGAGGAAGGATTCCTTTCCTGTGGCTCTATAATGTACACATGCCGCAGTCATTAGGTGACCCATGTTATACTTTTCAAAGCTCAACTGCTTTTGGAGCAACTCTTCGCCTAATGTTCCCCACCGCTCTTCAATGATCACCGGAGTATGTAGGTAGCCGTCCCCACGTTGTGCGGCTGCTATCAGTACTATGGTTTGGTCCATGGCCTCGTCTAGCCCCGGATCTTTGGTGATGGCATACAAGGAGGCCATTGCCTCGAAAACCTTGTAAAAATCCCCATCATGGAAGGAGGGCCCTTTATGCTTTCCTTTTGATTTTCCCGCCGCTATTTCAAAATTCATAACGGCATGGGTGGAGGTCTCGTGATAAAGCTCCCACATAAATGGGACAGTCCTATTGCGCACTACTTCAAACCTCTCTGCCCAGAATCCATCTGTCCATTGTACGTCTTCCAGGTTCACGCTTCTAAGTTTGGCATGGGGACTTTTCACGGTATTGGTCAACCCACGTTCTTGGGCCAAAAGGGAAAATGGCCATCCCATACCTAGTAGCAATAGTAAATATGTTACTCTGTTAGTCATTTGAGTTTAATTTGTAGCGTCCAATTGTAGTTTCTCTCTAAGGCCTTTCCCCAGCAGGTTGACCACATCTTTTTCCCTGGAGGAGGGTGTTACCTCTAGGTGCAAAAGCTCACCGCCTAACACCTCTCCTTGGATGATGGTGTTTTGTGGCGCGTGAAGCTTAAACCTCACGTCCCATTCCTTTGGCCATGCCGGAAATAGATAAAGGGTGTCGCCCACATCCTGCAAAAGCATTTCCTGCATGCCAATCATGCCACTGCCTCCCCAATTGTGGTCGGGTACCCAATCAAAGCCAGGCCCCCAAAACGCCGGAAACCTTCGGTCGGCATCTGCCATTTTCCTCAAAGTCAGGTTTCGGGCATCTCTGGTGAGGCCCAACCTAGCCGCAAAAATATTGTCCTGCTTCCACCCCACATGGCTTCTGAAGGTGATGACATCCGGGTCTTCCTGGTAAGTGTGGATGGCTGTAACCAGGTCAGGTTTTCCTATCCCATAAATCCCCCAGGGGTAAACCGGGTAAAGTTGAGGGGTCTCTGTATTGTTCACCCTCTCCCAAAGCTTTGCAGGTGCCAGGGCTGTTGCACCTTTGATTTCCCTATAATTGAGTGGGGGTATCCGGCCAAGGAAGCCCTCTAGATATTCCCTAAGTTCTGTATCCACAAATTGATCTGGGAGCTGAAGCATTCGCTCTGTAATGACTTTTAATCCAGATATGGTGCTGTTGGCATTATAGGCCATTTTATAGGTCTCATTGGCCGTTCCAGGGTAAAGGACAAGGTGACCCTTCCCATCCAATTCCCTGATTCCCCGGGATGCCGCCCTATACTGATAATGCTGGTCAAAAAACACCAAACAACTTTTGATAAAAGGGATATATTGGCTGATGTCCTGCTCTTTGTAATGGTAAACATCCAACATCATAAGGCAAAATTCCAAAACGGTATCCCACTGGTATTCCAGCCAGGCGTTGTACTCCACGCCGGGATCAAAGTTTTCCGGTCTTTTCCAGCCATATTCGGTAGGGTTGGGTAGGCCAAAATTTTCTAGCTGTTCCGAAAAGACTGCTCCATCATGCCCCCAATATACTTTTGACCTTAGCTCTGCAGTTTTCTGCAAACGTAGGTAATGCTGCAATTGGGGTGCTAACAGGTCAAAGTCACCCGCTTTTATCATGGGAAAATGCACCAAGCGCTGGTTCATGGCAGTCATGGTCCCTCCACCCCAATTTCGGTGATCCGGGGTAAAGGTCATGCTACTGTCCGTATGTACCGGATCTACGGTGAACAGGCCACCATTGAATTTTGTGGGGAAGTCCCCTTTGGCGTTGGCCCCCAGCATAAATCTAAAAAGTTGATAATTTCTACCCAGGCGCCAGACACTGTCTGATACATACCTTCGGTAAGGGTCTGTAATGATATAGCTTCTGTCCCAAAACTCCTTCCACCATGCTAAAGACTGCTCCTTTCCGGTATGCCTTTCGTAAGAAGCAGCCTCATTCCTCAGTTTTTGTTTCCATTGGGAAGCGGCGATATTTTGGTCTGTATGCAGGTGAATGGAAATATGATGATTCTCTTTTGCTTGCTCACTTTTCAATCGCCAGCCATTGAAATCGGTGTCTTCGTACACTCCGGATGATTCCCCATTTGGTAAAAACCCTTCTCCTTCGATCCATCCCCCAAAAATGAGGGAGCCTATGGGGTTGTATAACTCGTCCTTTACTGCTATTAATTGTTGCAGGGCAACGGTAGGGTCAAATACAGTTTCTTCTCGGTTCTGATGATAAAAGAGTACCCCGGAATCTTCAAATTGGATGCTGTCCGCATAGGTAATGACTTCCTGTGGAGGCGCCCATTTATAGGAATTGGCATTGTTTGCTGCCCCTTCTACTTTCCGGTCTTTATGTCTCCAGCTCTCGTAGGAAGCGGAAACTTCAAGAGGGATATCTGCCTTTGATTCCAAGTGGATGACGGGCTTTTCCACATCCACCCAGAGTACCATTTCCAGACCCTGAGATCCCCTGATCAGGATCTTGCCCTCCTCCAAATGAAGGATTTGCTGGAATTCATCTTCATCCAAAAGTAAATTAGGGGTTAATCCTATCCTCATTCTTCCCAGTTTGAGCAGTGTGTTGTGTTCATCGAAAGTACCGCTTCTGGAGAAGTAAAATAAAAGCTCCCCATCCTCTACCCAAACGTTAAGTCCAATATCCCCACCGCCAAGTGGCATGGATGCGGAGGAGTTTTGGCTGTGGCTCTCCCAGGTGAGCTGGTAGGCAGAGATGTCCGCTTCCTGTTGGCCAAAAAGTAAAGATTGGGAAACCGCCCAAAAGGAAAGTAAAAGGAGGGAAGCTTTCATTCCGTTTCTTGAGAAGCAAAAGACAATTCACTTTTTCCCAAATCCTTTGAAGTAGCAACGGCTATACCTCTTTGGTCTTGGTCGTTCACCGCACAATAGAAGTGATAAACTACTCCTTCATGCTTAAGCACGAATGATTTATGAGCAAAGCGCTCATCATAGGGCTCTGATGGCCGGATCAGATCTTCCCCTTCCCATTCTTTCCAGTTCAGCAGGTCATAAGAGACCGCAAATCGGTTGAACGCCTGGGCATCCTCCCTATCCGGCCAGAAAGCCCCGAAGTAAAACATCACGTACCAATCATCGATTTGCTGTATGACTGCATCCCCGGAAATGCCTTTGTGATGATTGATCAAAGGTTCCTCCTGGTAGCGTTGCCAGTCTATCATATTATCCGATACCGCCAGACCGATCCTTTCAGCCCCTCGCTTTGGATTGATACTGTCTCCACGGGCATTATAGTACATCACAAAGGGATATCCCAACAATTCCTCCTTATCCCAAATTATGGAGCTTTTATACATTACGTCGTTTTCCCACCAGTTGGCATCCTCATCGGTTGACATCAAAACCGGTGCTTCCAGCCTTTCCCATTCGTGCACCTCGGTGGGGGGTTTATCAGTATAGGCAAGACCAATAGAAAGCAATCCCGCTTCATAGCCTTGGGTATCCCCTCCTATATAACTCATCCAATACTTCTCTTCATAGGGTTGCCACTTATAATCTCCTTCCCACGCAAATTCTTGCAAGGCGGTATAACCTGCCTTTTGGTTGACATCCCAATCTGTGGTGTCGGAGAAGGACATTAATCTTCCTTTGGTTTCCCAATTCAGAAGATCAAGACTCTCTGCCAGCCAGGTTTCATAACCTCTTCCTCCATAAATAATGTAAACCATATACCAGGAATCCCCATCCTTGAATATGCTTGGGCAGTCCAATTTCAGATCATCGCTATGAGGAACCATGACAAGGCCATACTTGTACGGTGTTTTTACCTCCTCATAAATTTCCCGAAGCACCTCTTCATTGACTTCCCTCTTAAGGTCATTTTTGTTGGGACTGGAACAGGAAAACGAACCTGAAGTCAATAAAACGGCAAATAAAAGCCAACTAATGGAAAGACTATTCACGCTCATGAACATAGTTTATGAAGGTGCTTAACCGCCAGGGATGGACTGCTAAGGATGGGGATTTTTTTTTCAGAATCACTTAATAGATCCACCACCCTAGCCATAGAGGCCTGGGCCAAAATGATCACATCTACCCCTTCTTGCAACTCCATCAAGGCATTCCTTACAGCCTTATCATGTGCTTCTTGGTTTCCTGACATGAGGTGTTCAAAGGCTCCCTTACAGAGACGGTTTTTGATTTCAATTTCTTTTCCCAACTGAATAGACCTCCGTTTCAATAGATCACTGGTGGGGCCAAGCGTGGTGGTGAGCGTAGCGATTACACCAATTCTTTTGCCCATTTTAATGGCTTCATCCACCATCGGCTGATCCACCCTAAGCACAGGAACATCCATAAGTCCTGCAGCCAACTCTACGGCGGGACCGATGGAGCTGCAGGTGACCATGATCAGATCTGCCCCGGCGGCTTGTGCTGCGGCTACTTGATTGACTACTCTGCGGCTGATCGCCGGGGTGAGGCCATCTTCTTGAATGACTTCCTTGATAAGGCTGTCATCCACCATATTGAAATAACTGACCTCACTATTTTTGAATTGCTCCTTAAAAAGTTGTTGAAATCCAGGTACCAGTGTGGCAGAGGTATGTACAAATCCGATTTTTCTCTTCTTTTGCATTGGTTTGAGTTTGGGTTTGGTTGCAGGTTGGTAAAAAGGAAATAAGACGGGCAATGCCCGTCCCATTTCAAAACCTAATTTAACCTAATTATAAACCTATGCCTAAAATTAAGCTCACAGATTGAAGATACTTTCCTGACCTTACCTGCCAGACAGGTAGGTACAGGTAAGTGCCTGTTAGTAAAGGAAAGTTAATTTCTTATACAGCGTTTATTTGTGTTCTGATCCAAAAGTGAATAACCAAAAAAATATGGAAATGAATAGACGTTTAGTATCTACACTGTGTATCTGGGCTTGTATGGGCTTTGTGGCTCTTTTTCTTGCAGGATGTCAAGATGATGAAACTGGCCCCGCCTCATCTGCTGATTTCTCCTATGAACCCGATGAGGAAAACCCCATGCTCATCCATTTCACCAATACCTCCCAAAACTACCACTCATCGTATTGGCAATTTGGGGATGGATCGGATCATTCTACTGAAGACTCCCCATCCCATACCTTTCCTGGAGCGGGTACCTATACAATCATATTGGCCGTTCAAGGAGAGGGAACCGGACAAGAGATCCGCAGGGAAATACGTGTGATTGATCCCACCCTTTTAGGGGAAAGGATTGAGGACAATAATTTACAGGATGAGGAGGCCTGGACTGTTTATAATGGAGGAAATGAATTGCTTACTCAATCCACGTTTACCGAAGAAGGGCTCGTATTATCCAATGGAGATGAGGACGTGGAATCCAATGTGGTCATTTGGCAGGCATTCGAAGTGGAAGGAGGCAAAGAATATGTTTTCTCTGCCGAAGTTTCAGGTGGTGGAATGCATCAGTCCTGGCTGGAATTCCATTTAAGCGACCAGGAGCCCGAGGATGGAGATGATTATAGTGCAAACAATTTATATAGCATGAACACCTGGGCAGAATGTGGAGAGGATCCATTTTCCGGGAACATTGTGGAAATAGGTTGTGCAGGAGATGGGGAAAGCGATGGAACCATCGTTTTCGAAACCGGTGGAACACATTATCTCGTGATCAAGTCAGGAAGTTGGCAAGGGAATTTAGGGCCAGATGGAATCACCATCTCAGCCATCAGCCTTATGCCGGCAGACGAATTAGACTAATAGCTATATTTGATTTAGCCACATCACTGTCTTTCGAAACACTGAAGGTCGGTGGTGTGGCTTTATTTTGTAAAATTGCCCCCTCAAACTTCTAAACCTATGTACATAAGACTGATTTCCTGTCTATTGACGAGTTTCATTTCCTTGGTAATTCTCCCAACAACGGCCACGGCTCAGCAAGAGCAGCATTCCCTAAAACTGTGGTACGATAAACCAGCAACTATATGGAATGAAGCATTGCCTATAGGCAACGGTAGATTGGGTGCTATGGTCTTTGGGGTACCTGCCATGGAACGGCTCCAGCTCAACGAGGAAACACTTTGGGCGGGTTCCCCAAATAGTAATGCACACGATAAGGCATTGGAGGCATTACCCGAGGTGAGAAGATTGATTTTCGAAGGAAAATACCTTGAGGCACAAACACTGGCCACGGAAAAGATCATGTCTCAAACCAACCATGGCATGCCTTACCAAACTTTTGGAGATCTATTTATTTCCTTTCCTGAACATATTCAATACGATGATTATTACCGGGAGCTGGATATCTCCAATGCCACCACATCCGTAAGCTATGAGTCAAATGGGGTGAAATTCAAAAGGGAGATGATTACGGCCTTTAAAGACCAGGTGTTGCTTATCAAAATCACTGCAAGCGAGCCAGGAAAAATCACCTGCAACGTTCAACTCAACAGTCCCCATGATAACGCCCACCCTTTCACAGAAGAGGATCAATTGATGCTCGCTGGGGTATCAAGCATGCATGAGGGCCAACCCGGCAGAGTGAAATTCTTAGGCAGGGTAAAAGCGAAGACTATAGGGGGAAAAGTGGAAGTCAAGGATGGGTTGATCAATATTCAAAATGCTGATGAAGCCATCTTATATGTGTCCTTGGCTACCAACTTTAAAAATTATAAGGACATCAGTGGAGACGAAATAGCCAAAAGTGCAGAATACCTGGATAAGGCCTATCCGAAATCCTTTGAAGAAATAAAGGATGCACATATTGACCACTTTAAAGCATACATGGATAGGGTAAAGCTAGACCTGGGAACTACAGCGGCCATGGGTCTTCCCACAGATGAGCGGGTCAAAAAATTCGGCGAACATTTTGACCCTCAACTTGCGGCACTGTATTTTCAATTTGGCAGATACCTATTGATCAGTAGCTCACAACCAGGCGGACAACCAGCCAACCTTCAGGGCATTTGGAACGACAGGCTGTTTCCCTCATGGGACAGCAAGTACACGGTGAATATCAATGCGGAAATGAATTACTGGCCGGCTGAAACCACCAATCTATCAGAATTGCATGAACCCTTTTTGCAACTGATTCGTGAGGTAAGTGAAACTGGAAAGGAAACGGCCAGAAAGATGTACGATGCAGATGGGTGGGTTTTACACCACAACACAGACATCTGGAGAATTACAGGCCCTGTAGACAAGGCTCCTTCGGGCATGTGGCCGACAGCTGCTGCCTGGCTATGCCAGCACTTATGGGAAAGGTTTTTATTTACAGGTGACCGGGAATTTCTTCAGGAATCTTACCCCATCATGAAAAGTGCCGCTGAATTTTTTCTGGATTTTATGATTGAAGAACCAGAAAACAACTGGTTGGTGGTAACCCCTTCCAACTCCCCGGAAAACACCCATGCTGGGAGCAATGGGAAAGCCACAACTGCCGCAGGCGTTACCATCGATAACCAATTGGTTTTTGATCTTTTCAGCAACTTAATCCGGGCCAGTCGCTACTTGGACCAAGACCACGATTTTGCCGCCAACTTGGCACAGACGAAGGAAAGGATGCCTCCCATGCAAATAGGAAGGCTGGGCCAGTTGCAGGAATGGATGCACGATTGGGACGATCCTGATGATAAGCACAGGCACGTGTCCCATTTATATGGCGCAGCACCGAGTAATCAAATATCTCCCATACGTACACCGGAGCTTTTTGATGCGGCCAGGACGTCACTCATTTTCCGTGGCGACCCATCTACGGGTTGGTCCATGGGATGGAAGGTAAACCTTTGGGCCAGGTTCCTTGATGGGGATCATGCCTATAAGCTTTTGAACGACCAACTTACCCTGGTAACCCCCGACAGACGTGGAGGAGGTACCTACCCAAATCTTTTGGACGCTCATCCTCCCTTTCAGATCGACGGGAATTTTGGGTGTACCGCTGGTATTGCAGAGATGTTGGTGCAGAGCCATGATGGTGCGGTGCACTTATTGCCTGCCCTGCCAACTGTATGGGAAGAGGGAAATGTGGAAGGGCTCTTGGCCAGAGGGGGTTTTGAGATTGAATCTTTGTCCTGGAGGGACAATAAGGTCGAAAAAATGGTGATACGCTCCAGAATTGGAGGCAATCTAAGGCTTAGGTCTCAAGAAAGGTTAAAGGCCGAAAGGGGAATTTCCATGCATAGGGCAAAAGGGGATAACGAAAACCCCCTCTTTGAGATCATGCCCATTAAGCACCCTATTATCTCTCCAGAGGCTAAACTTAATGAAGTCGAATTGCCCCGCTTCTATGAGTACGATGTTACCACCCAGGCTGGAGAAACCTATGAGTTTTTCGCTAGACCTTAATTCGGAAGAAAACAATTATGCATATCAACAAAATCAAAAAAACGAATACCTACCTCTTTGCCTCCATCCTTATGTTGGCGGGGGCGCTGGGTTGCAAGGAAAAGCACGAAAAGTCAGGTTCCTCTATCCTGAACAAAGAGGATTTCAGGCATTATGTAGAGTACTTCAATGCCATGGAAGATGAAAATATCGCACAGGCAATTCCCAACGAAGAGTCCTGGGAATGGATGGAACAAAACATCCCCCTATTTGAGGCACCCCAAAAGAATTTTGAGGAGATATTCTATTATCGCTTGTGGACCCTAAGGAAGCACATTAAAGAAACACCTGTAGGGTACGCAATGACAGAGTTTCTGGTGGATAGGCCTTATGCAGATAAGTATAACCTGATCAGTTGTGCTTTGGGGCATCATATTTACGAATCCCGTTGGCTACATGACCCACAATACCTGGAGGAATATGTACATGTATGGTTCAGGGGAAATGACGGTGAACCCATGGATAAATTAATGGCATTCAGCAGTTGGACGGCCAATGCCTTATGGAATAAGTACATGGTGGACGGCAATAGGGATTATTTGCTGGACATGTATCCTGACCTTACCCAGGAGTACCAAGCTTGGGAAGAGGACAGGAGGCTACCCTCAGGGCTCTTTTGGCAACATGACGTCAAAGACGGTATGGAAGAATCCATTAGCGGAAGCAGAAGGGAGCAAAACGCAAGGCCTACCATAAATAGTTATATGTTTGGGAACGCAAAGGCTCTTGCAAAAATGGCCGCTCTTAAGGGCCGGGAAGAGGAAGTGGACTACTATGAAGCTAAGGCAGATACCATAAAAAGACTCGTAAAGGATAATTTATGGAACCCTGAATCCTCCTTTTTTGAGACTTTATTGGAGGATGGCTCATTTGCTTTGGCCAGGGAAGCTATTGGATTTATCCCTTGGTATTTTAACCTTCCTGATCAAGGGTATGAGGA
>PXCO01000294.1 GCA_003565295.1 Cyclobacteriaceae bacterium | reverse complement strand
ATTAATTAAGGACAGGAAAAGGGATATGGCCTTTGAACCCCAACCACTTGGCCAGTCTGCCAACCACTTTGGCCATTATCTTTTGGACGAAGATGGGTGGGCTTATCACAAACAGCTCCCCGTAGCATTCATGCAGGATGGCTGCAAACTGCAAGGGGTTTGGCAATCCCTTTTTGTCCAGTTTCCCCTTTTGGTCCAAGGCATACATACTTTCCAGGAAAAATTCGGTTTTCAGGGCAGGCCTCAACTCCACGATGGCTACTAATTCTTCTGTCCCCGCATTTGACCATTTGTGCAGCACATTGGGTTCCACCGTGAATTTCTCTCCAGGACGGAGCACCAGTTCCTTCCCCTTGTGCGTAAGGTTGAGTTGGCCCTTTACCACCTCAAAGCTTTCACTTTGTATGGGGTGGTAGTGTTCCGGTGGACCGGCGGCTCCGGGTTGAATCCATACTTGAGCTTTAAGCAAGGCTCCCTTGGAATCGGCTGCGGTGACCAGAAATTTGGCCTTGTCACCATAGGTTTTGCTTTCGATGATCTGATTTGTTTTTGCCATTTTGTTAGAAGTTAACTTTGGTAGATTTGTTGATGCAAAGCTAAATCACTGGACAAAAACCTTTTATACGCAAAAGGAAACACCTTATACGCAAAGAGAAATAGAAGGAAAGTGCCGGTTACCGTATGGGTTTGGTTTCTGATGGGGAAAAGCCAAAGTGATTTTTAAAGGCTGTGGAAAAGTGATTTTGGTGGCTGTATCCCAGCCAGTCGCTTATTTCGGGGATAGGGTGTTTTTGTTCCAACAGCATGTGCTTGGCGAATTCCATGCGCAGTTGTTGGTAATAGGAGAATATACTCATGCCGAAGGTGGCCTTAAAGGAAACCTTCAGCGTTTGTATATTGGTGCCAAATTTCCGGGCCAACTCCTCCAAGGTCCAGGAAGCCAAGAATTGCTGTTCCAGAAATTCCTTGACCCCAAAGGCCAAATCTTTGTTTCTTGAGACCAAGGGCAGGGTGATATGGGAGAGGTTACCCAGTTGATGAATTTGCATGGTGATGAGTTCCAGGCTTTTTATTTCCAGATACATCCTTTTCATGGCACCCTGATAGGGGTTTTCCAGGATGTTCTTGATGGTGTTTTTCATCTCATGATGAATAAAACCAGGCTGATTGGAGGCTACCGTGGAGCTGCGCGTATCAATGCTGTTTTTAAAACTGTCGGTAATCTTGTCTTCCGATAAAAAATTCTCATAGAAATAAGTACTGCTCACATTGATATGGAAGGTATGCAGTTTTCCCACAGGAAGGACATGTTCCCCTTCGGTATGGACCAGGTGGATGGCATTGTGTGAGTTGGGAGGGAGATGTTGTTTTTTGGGATAGTTGTAAAAATGTGAAATGATGCTTCCTTCCAGCATAAAGGGGAAATTGATGCTATTGTCAGGCGTGGAAGATCTTAACCGTACCGATTGATGGAGGTGGATGACACCGGACAATAAGGAAACATTGGGCGTATCGATAAGCCGGCAATCTATGCTTCCCAAGGCAGGGTCTTGAAATGCCATTTTCTGCTCCCTCACAGGTTCATGGCCGGGAGAATTGCGGGATTGATCCTCTACCTCCACTGTGGAGGCATTTTCAACATTGATCAATGAAAGGTTCATTCGAATGGTAAATAAAATATTGCCCCCTTACAGTACGACCTTATTATATTTTGTAAATTAATATTTTACAAATATAATTAAAATACCCTTTCAAATACATGCTGGTATGAGCTGAGCAATACTATTTTTTTGACGCAAAATCACTGCAAACCTTACAAAAATCGTTTCTAAAATTTTGATAATTAACCATTTTTAATTAACATTACAAGACCCTTATTTTTCGTGCACTTTATTTGTCAAATGATATATTGATCTTTTAAGGGTAGGTTATCTGATTTTAGGACTTAATGTCCATGCTATTGGGCTTTAAAGGGTTTGGGGAGAGGCCGCCGGAACTCGCAGGGTGAATTGACCTGATAAAGTAGGGAAACTATTCCTTTTTGAGACCTTCGGTTACTCTTTGAACTAAACGCATTTGGCCAATTCCCGTATGGAAACCAAAATTTTCCCCACCGCCATTTCCGAGCATTGTGTAGAAGTGTACGATGCCCGCATCAGTGTACATTCCAATGCTGTTTACCTACTCCTTTTAGCCTTTTTCCTGCTAGCATTATCCGCAATCTATTGGGTAAAAGTGGATGTGACCGCACAAAGCAGAGGCACCTTTCAGTCTGCCTTACAGCGCAATCCCCTGATAAGCGGTACAGGAGGAAGGCTTGAAAAGTGGAACCTTGCTGAAAACCAAAAGGTGCACAAAGGAGAGGTGCTGGCCGTGATTAGAAAGGAAACATTGCACCTGGAAATGCAGGGTATTCAGGAACGTTTGGAGTTGTTAGAGGATTTTATAAGAGATCTGAGAATACTGTTAAAAGCTGATTTTTCCCATACGTTCGTAGCAACATTACCATTAAAATCCCACTATTTCCAGGCTTCTTTATTTGAGTTTCACACCCAGCTCAGTAATCAATTTGCCGCCGTGCAAAAACTGGAAAGAGACTATAATCGAGCCAGGGTACTTTTTGACAGCCAATCTCTGGCCTTTGCGGATTTCGACGAAGTTGAAGTCCGGTATAAACAGGCCCTTGCCCAATTGGACTTAATCCAAAGGCAAAAAATCCACGAATGGGAGATGGAGCTGAACAATTATAGGACCGAAAGGCTCAAAATGATCAATCAGCTCAAAGTGTATCAGGAAGAAATGGATCAATATGTAGTAATCGCAGGCACCAATGGCACCCTTATCAATGTATTGAACCTCAATGAGGGCGACTTTATCCATCCCCAACAAAAGCTGGGGGAAATTTCACCGGACACCACGCTGCTGGCCGTGACCTATATTTCCCCTACGGACATTGCCTTTATCCACCAGGGGCAGGAAGTTAGCTTTCAGGTAGATGCTTATAATTACAATCAATGGGGGATTGCCCGGGGCAGGGTTATGGAAGTGGCAGATGACCTTACCTTAATCAATGAAAAAGAAGCAGGTTTTTTGGTCACTTGTGCTCTGGATAAACCTTTTTTAACCCTTCCCCAAGGAGTGGAAGGCCCGATCAAAAAAGGAATGACCTTTAATGCCCGCTTTGTGGTGGCCCGCAGGTCCTTGTTCCAACTGCTCTATGACAAAGTAGATCATTGGATCAACCCCAATGTAAATCAAACCTCTTTGAAATCATGGGAATTAAAGTAAAGCAAAGGGACATAACTGATTGTGGGGCGGCCTGTCTGGCCTCCATAGCCGCTTATCATGGGCTGGAGATACCAATTTCGAAAATACGGCAAATGGCGTCCACGGACCAAAAGGGAACCAACATACTGGGATTGATCGAGGCTGCGGACAAAATGGGGTTTTCGGCCAAAGGAGTTAGAGGGGAATTTGATGCATTAAAGGAACTGCCCATGCCGGTGATTGCCCATGTAGTCGTACGGAAAGTGTTACACCATTTTGTGGTCGTATTTAAAATTAATGAAAAAAATGTGCAGCTCATGGATCCTGCGGATGGGATCATCCATAAAGTGAGTCATAAGGATTTCATGGACAGTTGGACTGGGGTGCTGGTACTTTTAATGCCCAATGATGGATTCAGGCCCGCAAATCAAAAAGTGAGCACCTGGAGCAGGTTTTGGTTCTTGATACGCCCCCATTCAGGGGTGATGGTCCAATCACTTGTAGGCGCAGTTATATACACCCTTCTGGGCTTATCCACTTCAATTTATGTACAAAAAATCATCGACCATGTGTTTATTGGAGGAAATGCCAACCTGCTTAACCTGCTTTCGGTGGGCATGCTTATTTTACTTTTGTTGCAAACCACCATTGGGGTATACAAAACCCTTTTCATGGTGAAAGTCGGTCAGCGCATAGATGCCCGGTTGATCTTGGGATATTATAAACACCTTCTCACCCTTCCCCAGAGGTTTTTTGACACCATGAGAGTAGGCGAGATCATTTCCCGCATCAACGATGCCGTAAAAATACGGGCATTTATCAATGAGGCCTCCATAGGACTTTTGGTCAATTTTTTTGTGGTCTTTTTCTCCTTTGGGCTGATGTTTACCTTTTATTGGAAATTAGCCTTGATCATGCTTTTGGTGATTCCCCTGTATGCCTTGATCTACGGAATAACCAATCGGCTGAATAAAAAAATGGAAAGGAAACTGATGGAGGATTCCGCCGAGCTAGAATCCCACCTGGTAGAATCCATAGCAGCAGCGGGAACCATCAAACGCTTCGGTGCAGAATACCATGCCAATATCAAAACTGAGGTACGTTTTGTAACCTTGCTCAAAACCGTTTACCGGTCAGGCTTAAACCAAATGTTCTCAGGAACTTCTTCGGAATCGGTATCAAAGCTGTTCACCATTATTCTGCTGTGGTCAGGGGCAGGATATGTACTGAAAAATGAGATTACCCCCGGAGAATTAATGGCCTTTTATGCGCTCACGGCTTATTTGACCGGGCCCATGTCCAGCCTTATTGAAATGAACAAGATCATCCAAAACGCCCTGATTGCCGCGGATCGCTTGTTCGAGATAATGGATCTTGAGGTTGAAAATTCGGCGGAGAATTTCAGCATACAAAAAGAGGAAGTAGGGGATGTCTCCTTTAAGGAAGTAAGTTTCCGGTATGGTGCCAGGACAAATGTCTTTGAAAAGCTGAGCATCACTTTTCCAAAAGGGAAAATTTCGGGAGTGATTGGGGAGAGCGGTTCCGGTAAAAGCACCCTTGCATCACTGATTCAGGGACTGTACCCATTACAGGCTGGAAAAATCTTTATAGGCAGACATAACATAAAATATATCAAACCTGACAATCTCCGGAGACTTGTCTCGGTGGTTCCACAACGCATTGACCTTTTTTCAGGAAACGTTGTGGAAAACATTGCCTTGGGAGACTACCAACCTGACATGCAGCGGGTGGTCAATTTATGCGATAAATTAGGTATGATGCCTTATATAGAAGATTTACCAAATGGGTTCGGTACCTATTTGGGGGAAAATGGGGCTTGCCTATCGGGAGGCCAAAAGCAAAGAATTGCCATTGCCAGGGCACTTTACCGTAATCCTGAAATCCTCATTCTAGACGAGGCAACCTCCTCCTTGGACCCGGATTCGGAGCAATTTGTTCACCAAAGCATTAAACAACTGGCCAAAGAAGGCAAAACGGTGATTTTTATCACGCATAGGCTGGCAGCAGTGCAGGAGTTTGACAGGCTATTTGTTTTGGACAAGGGAAAATTAATCGAAGAGGGTCATCACCTGGAGTTGCTGGAAAATGAAGGCAAATATTTAGAAATGGTGAAAAAGCAGTTTTTGATAGTAAACACATAACCAAAACCATAAAGCGATGGAATTTATAAGACAATTAGAGCGGTTTCAGCTATTGAACAAGTTGGTAAGGGAGGAGCGTACAGGTTCCCCGGAGGCATTGGCAAAGCGGCTTGGGGTAAGCCGGTCAAAATTGTATTTGATGTTGGAGGAGTTAAGGGATCAGGGGGTGGAGATTAGGTTTTCAAAGAAAGCGGATTCTTTTATTTACCGGAATTGTAAAGGAATAGATGTCCATTTTTCAGTAAAGGTCCTTACGGAGCGGGAATCCATAGAACTTATGGCCGGAAGTACAAACTTTTCCTTAAAATCCATATTTTTAGACGGACAGGGAATAAATTTAAGGTATGATCACTGGTCGAACAGGATTTTTTCTTAATTGACTGGCTGAGATTGGGAAAACTTAATGCCCGGGAAAATTGAGATAAATTTTAAGTTATTAAAAATGGAAAAATTTAAAGAATTAGATTCATTCGAAATGAAAGAAATTAATGGAGGTATTGTCTGGAAATACATTGGTATTTTCTTTGTGAGTGCAATCATAGAAATAATCACCAACCCTGAACAGCATAAAGCTGCCTTCAAAGAGGGGTACAATTCTAATGCCCCTCAAGAATATCACTTTGGAAATTAAATTTTAAGTACGATGGAAAATAACAAAATTAAGAGCCTAGGCAATGAAGAAATGGTGATCATTTCAGGAGGAAGTGAATTCACCTTATGGATTTCCAAAAAAATTGGGGAATATTTTGGAAGCATATCTCGACAAAAGTACCCTGGAACCTTTGAAGGAACCTGTAAACAATTTGGAGACAATTATTTATTGTGGCCTTGAATAATTCAATATATTTATTAAATTCAAGTTGTCTAAAAGGCCGTTAAATTATTGACTTTAAAAATTCGACAGCCTTTTAGACAATCAATTTTGCTAGAAAATGTCACGTTTAAAAAGTTTTATCATCAGCTTGATACTTTTAGGGATTGGCTATCTTACATCCTATTACTATTCTAAATTTGTAATGGGAACTGAATATATTTTGGGAATAGACCAAGGGATATTTTACCTTTTCTTTGTCCCACTTCTTTATTTTATGGTGCATTTTTTTTTCGGAAAGCCTGCTTTTGGCAAGCACAAAGATGCAATTATTTTTTTCTTATTTGCTTTATTAAGAATCTTATTTGATTATATTTTTTATGATAAGCCAATTATTAAAGATTTACTTTTTGCTTTAATTGGAACGAGCATACTACTTATAATGATTAAGTTTTTATATAAAGATAAAGGAAATATTACCACATCTATTGAATGAAAAATCAACATAAATATTATAAAAATACCAAAATAAGTTTAGGTGATATCAAAAGTAAAACACTATTTAAAAGACAATTAAATGTTTAAATAAAATCAATAAAATAATTCAAATTGGTTAATAATTAGATCTGAAAGTAAGTGGGGTATATGGCTTATAATTAAATATATTATGACTGTTGTAAATGCTTCTATTTCCTAATCCCAGTAAACTTGAAATTGATCCATTCTTGCTTTTAAGTCGTGCAAATGGTTGATATCCGTTTCTTCTGTAACGGAAGTAACTTCGTAATAGGGCTGAAAAGAATCTAAAATTGTTTTGCTGTCGTTGGCAAAATCCAATACAAAAGTGTCTTCCTTGCCTGGATTATTAATGATATAATCAGTTATGCGCTGATATTCCGCATCATTGCGGATGATATGGTCATGGAAGCGGGATTGCCAACCATTTTCCAACCCATCGGTTGGCGTGTTTGGTAACGGCAGATTTGTAGGAACCTATTATGGATGAAACCGTATTTTTTCCAATATTTTGCAACCGTATTTGACCTTTGGTTGGTGATTGTGACGTTTGGTCGGACGTTTGTAGTAGAGAAAGGGCATGCCCTTTCTCTACGTTGGAACCATTTACATCAACACCACCCGGTTTATCCAAAATCATTATCCCATGAATATGATTGGGCATCGCCACAAAATCACCCAATTCCACATATTTTGAATGATTTGGAATTTCGTGCCATAAAATATCGACAACCACGCCTAAATGAGACAATTCCATTTCACCGTTTTTAACTTCCCCAAAAAAATATTTTCTATTTTTTGTGCAGATGGTAATAAAATATGCCCCGTTCCACCCGTAATCCCACCCATTGGGCACGGGCAGAGGCGATGCGGTATTTGTTTCGGAATTTAACCATGGCAGTACGTTTTAGATGGGCGAAACCGAACTGCCGGGTCTATAAATAGAGAAGACCCGCAAGCAGATCTAACGGGAGGCAACACGGGTACTGCTGATGAAAGGATACAATGACTAGCGATATTTACAAAATTACCACATTGTCTGAACCACTGATTTATTTGATTTAGGGATTTCCCTGATTTTTGATGAGATGTATTTTCAGCGTTCCCCCGATAAACCTGCTTCAGAATCAATTAGATGGTTTTCCAGTTACTTTTCCATTTACCAACCTACCAATCATTCGAAACCGTACTTATACGCATTTTTATTGTTTTATATAGAATAAAATAATTATTTTAGAAGTAATTGGGGTAAATACATTGTCAGCAATAAACCTCATACAAATATCCTATGGGACTGGGATCAAAAATCTCTTCCCATCTGATGGAGCCTTTCCCACTTTTTGGGAAGGCTGTAAAAAATAAGGCAGAAGGATCCCTTATTTGGTAAGGGTAAGATGGATACGGATATCGGCTAAAGATGATCTTCAAAAAGCAGTGGGGAAGAATGGTGGCCAAGCCACCGAAGCCCTTTATCAATCAAAACGCACAATTGAACAGTCCAAGATGAGCACATGCTATTTTACCCCCAAAAATAGGCCATTATCCGATGCCGTAAAGTCATATTGGCAGGTAAAAAGACAAAATTTGTTCAAGAATGAAGTTATCGTTCCTAAAGGGATTGTGGAAATTATTTTCAATTTTTCGACGGAGGTAAAGCTTCAGGCCCAGCTTTATGATGCTGAATTTTTAATTCCCAGGTGTTTTGTACAGGGCTACCATACCCGTCCTATCCATCTTACTTTGCCGGCAAATCATTGTCTTTTTGGCGTGGTAATAAACACTGCTGCGACAAAACAGATATTGGGTTTTCCACCTGGCGAACTTTTTCGGCAGTGCGTTGATTTGACCCTGATCCATCCTTCTATTGATTCCCTATGGTATCAGCTTGCCGAAAAAGCATCCTTTCAGGAAAGGTGCATGCTGTTATCAAACTGGATGTTGAAACGTTTGTCCTGTGTGTCTGCCAGAGACCGGGCCTTCAATTCGCTATTTACCCTGAATACGAGCAGAAAACTAACGGTTGCCCATATATCGGATTGGTTGTGCTACTCTCCACGCCAACTCTCCAGGAAATTTTATCAACTCACGGGCATGAATACAGAGCTGACCTTGCTGTATTTAAAATATGTGAAAGCCAAAGGGCTTATACACACTTCAGACTTATCCCTTTCCCAGATAGCCTATCTTTCTGATTTTTCAGATCAGTCACATTTTGTGAAGACGTTCAAGAGATACACAGCTCTCACTCCCGGGGATTATCGAAGGAAAAAAAGCGCATTAGAGGGTCATTATTTTGAAAATGTCCGTTAAATACAATTTTTGAGCTTTTATGCTTACATATTTTTACTGCGAGAACTTATCCCCTTAAGTAATGGTAAAAAACAGGAAGCTTTTGATGAAAATTGGATGGGCAGTCCGTATAATGCCAGGCTTTGGGGTACCTTCTATGAAGTCAAGTTTTTTGGTGTCAAAAGGGTTACTGGAATTAATCGAAACAAATAGTGATGGATTATGGCAAAGGAAAAATTAATTTTCAACCTGGAAAAGGATGGTGAAAGATTGGTCTTCCCCGCGGAAGCTGATTGCAAAGCTTCATCGGTGGAATTCCAATGCGTATTCAGTCCTGGCGCAAAAGGGCCGGGTTTTCATGTGCATACGAAGCAGACAGAGACTTTTTATGTGGTATCTGGCAAAATGATAGGACGTATAAAAGGCCATGAAGAAAAAGTCCTGGGTCCGGGAGAGACTTTTGTAGTTCCTCCGGGTGCCGTTCACAACCTTTCGAATGGAAGCAAGGATGAACCACTAGAATTACGCATTACCTTAGCACCTGCTCTGCATTTTCAGTGGTTTATGACTGAAGCGGCAAAGGTGGCAATACGTAAAGATGGTAGCTGGAATGATATATCTTCCCTTCCCGAGATGGGATATATCATGTGGCAATGCCGGGACGAACAACGAATGGGTGGTATGCCCTTATTGGTTGAGAACCTGATCATTGGCACCCTGGCATTGATTGCGAGAATAACGGGTAAAACGAAAAAGATAACTCCGAAACCAAATTGATAATTTCTTGCTTTTGGTGTCACACATACTCGTGATCATTGACATCAATAAAACAGACAAAAAATTCGTTCCAAAATAAGCACATATTAATTCTGGCCTTCAACCCTATGCTATAAAACCTGATCCACTACATAACACGAAACAATTAGGCATGCTTGTTTATTTCATAGGTGATCAAAATTCAAATAAATCACAAATAAAAACAAGCTAAAAATGCCATCAACATTCGCCCTTTATTTGGCCTGCTTCCTTAATCATTAAACAGCATTCAAGGCTTTTAGGGCAAGATCTTATGGCAGTAAAAACAATAATTAGAATTGTTTGAATGAACCGAGTGAAACTTGCGTAATGAAGGAGTTTCAAAAAACCCTAACCTTAATTCCGCCGCTCAAAGAACCTGTCTTCCACAATGACATCACCCCCGACAATCCCACCGGGGAGCAGGAAAGTATTTCCATTATCCCGAATTTCGTAATTAAGAGGACTTTCCTGATTGGGCTCAATATGGCCCTTATCCAATTCTTCTTCGGAATAAAATAGTTTTTCCGCACCATAGGGCTTGTGAAGAAATTCTGTCCGAAGCAATTTGAGCATATTTTCTTCTGAACCTGCCTTGAATGTTCCCCTTTCCAGAAAATTGTACCCTAAGTCAAGGTCAGTGTCCTTTTCCCGTAGTGTGGAACTGTAGGTGTAGGTGCCATCAGCCCGGAAGTGAAAAGTGGTGACATAATCCAGTTGCATGTAATCATTAAAACCTACCATCTCCCAGGTACCCAACACCATAGTGGGAATGGAAGGTTGGGGATCCTCTTCCTGGGTACATGAACTTGCAAAAAGAAAGGTAATTAGAAGGGAAAGGGTAAAGGCGTGCTTCATGGGGAGCTGGATTTTGTTTTTAATCTTTACGTAGATGGGTGGGTTTTGGTTTTTTTTAATTAAAATCTCCATGGCTCTGACGCCAACACTTCTTCCCAAAACCCAATTTAAACACCCTCACCCTGGGATGCCTTGGAGCTCAGCCCCTCCTGAGTTATATGCCAACGGCCACTTGTCTTTGGAAGAAATAAAGCTTACACCTCATCCGTTCCCTGATGAGAAAAACAACCTTTTTTATAAAAGATCGCTATCGCATTCCTACCCAAATCTTCCTTTCCAATTCAATCAAAAAAACAAAGCAATTTTTAACCTCATATATGCCAATTTGGCAGAATTCCAAATTTGGAACATGTCTTGATCATCAGACTTTGCTTAAGGTAAAGAATTGTTTCATTTAAAAAATACCATAACCATGCAGGAGAAAGGTACCATCTCGATCCATACCGAGAATATTTTCCCCATCATCAAGAAATTCCTTTATTCGGACAATGAGATCTTCCTAAGGGAATTGGTCTCCAATGCCGTGGACGCCACTCAGAAGGTCAAGCGCTTGGCCTCCTTGGGCCAATACAGCGGAGACCTGGGGGACACCACCATCGACGTGAGCTTCGACAAAAAGAAGAAAACCATCACCGTGTCCGACAAGGGCATAGGCATGACCGCCGAGGAGATCAAAAAGTACATCAATCAGATCGCCTTCTCAGGTGCCACGGAATTTGTGGAGAAGTTTAAGGAAGCCAAAGACGCCAATGAGATCATAGGAAAGTTTGGCCTGGGCTTCTATTCTGCCTTTATGGTAGCCGACAAGGTGGAAATCCACACCCTCTCCTACCAGGAAGGCGCTGAGCCCGCCAAGTGGGTCTGCGACGGCAGCACGGAGTTTGAAATCAGCCCCGGAGACAAAAAGACCCGTGGTACGGACGTGATCCTGCATATGAATAAGGATGCGGAGGAATTTTTAGAAAAACATAAAATCCAGGAAATCCTTGACAAATACGCCAAATTTCTTCCCGTTCCCATCCGCTTCGAGAAGAAAACTGAAAGTGTGGAGGATGGCAAGGACGAGGAAGGAAACACCAAGTGGAAGTCCGTGGAAGTGGACAACATTATCAACGACACCACGCCCATCTGGACAAAATCCCCCAATGACCTGAAGGATGAGGATTACCTGAAATTCTACAAGGAACTTTATCCTTTCAGTGAAGACCCACTGTTCTGGATACACCTGAACGTGGACTACCCGTTCAACCTCACCGGGGTACTTTATTTCCCAAAGATCAAAAACGAGTTTGAGCTCCAGAAAAACAAGATCAAGCTTTTCAGCCGTCAGGTGTTTATCACTGACGAGGTGAAGGACATAGTGCCTGAATTCCTTATGCTCTTGCACGGTGTGATTGATTCACCGGACATTCCCCTCAACGTTTCCAGAAGCTTCCTTCAGGCAGATAGCAACGTAAAGAAAATCAATAACTACATCACCAAAAAGGTAGCAGACAAGCTGGCCGAACTATACAAAAAAGACCGGAAGGCCTACGAGGAAAAGTGGAAGGACATTGGCCTTTTTGTGAAATATGGCATGATCAGCGAGGATAAATTCTATGAAAAAGGAAAAGACTTTACCTTGTTGAAAAACACCAAGGGCGAACATTACACCCTGGAGGAATACAGTGACAAGGTGAAGGCCATACAGACCGATAAGGATGGACAGACCATTTACCTGTACTCCACCGATGCCAGCAAGCAGGATGCATTTATCCAGTCTGCCTATAAAAAGGACTATGATGTGCTCCTGATGGATTCGCCCATAGACAGTCACTTTATCCAACATTTGGAGACGAAATTGGAAAAGACGCAATTGAAAAGGGTGGATTCCGATGTGGTGGAAAAACTCATCAAAAAGGACGATAGCTATGCCAACCTTCTCAATGAGGAACAATCCAAAAAGGTGAAGGAAATATTCGAAAAAGCCATAGACAGCAAAACCTATTCGGTAGAAGTGGAAGGGCTCAGCCCAGAGGAACTTCCTGTCACTGTGACCATGGACGAGTTTATGCGCAGAATGAAAGACATGGCGCAGACCGGAGGAGGAATGGGCTTCTACGGTGCCATGCCCGACAACTATAAAGTAGGCATCAATGGAAACCACCCCGTGATCGACAAAATCCTGAAAGCGGAGGATGAGGAAAGCCAGCTCAAGCTGGCCAAGCAGTCCTTTGACCTGGCCCTACTTTCTCAAGGTTTACTTAAAGGCAAGGACCTGACAGACTTCGTGAAAAGAAGTGTGGATTTGATTTAAGGAAAACTTTCCAAAGTTCTAACCTTTGGAATAGTTTTTATTTGAAAACACCTGTTGACCTGAGTTCGATCGTTACCTTCTCAACGAACACTTAAGTGGTCAACCCCCATTAGCTCCGAGCTATTGGAGTTACTACATCGGTAACTCCAATAACTCGGAGCTTTTTTTATTTGATCATTTATTATGGTTATTGCCCGGATAAATTGGTGCATCACCAGGGGGAAAAAACCGATCCCCAAAGTGCCGCTAGGCACGGACGATGTTGTTGCCCCCGGTTTCAACCGGGGGTATGGGTTTGGGCTTTCGGTTTTCAGTCCCGTAGGGACGGACGATATTTGCCGGGGATAGGCAAATCCGCTTGAAATGGCGCTATCCTTATAGAGCCTGTCATATTACCCACCAGAGGTTTCAGTCCCCATTCCATGCACCGGGTATATCGGCCGTGCCCTATGGCACTTCGCTTTTTATTGTTTCGTTCCCGGACCCATGGGTTGAAACCCATGGTTACAACATCGGTCGTGCCCAACGGCACTTACCTTTCGATGTTTCCGCTCTGGATCGAGGGGGTAAAACCCAGTTGTATCCAGCATCAGTCGATGCTGGCAAACCTTTTTCGGGTTCGAGCAAATTTTGATGGCTATTGCCCGAATATATTGGGGCAGTATTATGTGAAACCCTCTTGGATTTCTTTTTGTTTACAATCAAATGCTCAAATACCCTTATTAAGGATCAAGCCTTTCCTCCATTTTTTTGGCAAACTCCTCCGCCCAGGCCTTCATTTTCTCTTCGTATTCCTTGATCTTGGGCTCGTTTTCAAGCTTCCACTCCTCCATTTTGGTGGCATATTCCTGCCATTTGGGTTCCATTTCCTTTTGCCACGTTTCCATCTTTTCGGCCAATTCCTTTTGCTTCTCAGCCATACGTTCATGTGAAATCGCCAGTTTTTCGTGTAGCGCCTCTAGTTTGGCCTCCATTTTCATGCGCATTTTTTCACTATCCGGGCTACTGTCCATATGCACGATCACTAATTTGGAGATCGCTTTACCAAGGCTGTCCCCAAAATGCCTTCCCACCACCAGGTCTGAAGATATGCCATCCAAAAAGGACAGGTCTATATCCGGCACAGGGGGTGGGGAAAACTCCAGTTTTCCGGGAGGCAGGGAATCCTTTCTCACCTTCATCATCAGCACCTGCTTAGGGGCTGGATTCATCTCCAAGAAATCCTGGGCATTCTCATCCAGAAGATGAATGATCTGCCTGCCCAAAGGTTCCGTTTGCATGGAAAGACGGGCCTGGCTATCCGCTGCTTTAGCAGTTGCCAATATCATCCTGCTCCTTTGCTCAAATTCCTTAATGGGAGTTTCAACCTGCTGATTTAGGGAAGTAGCTAACCAAGGGGATTCCTTTTGGTCCATGGTAAAAGCACCCAGGCTTATTACCACTAAAGTGACAAGCATCATAAGCATTATCGATGGGGTAAAGGGTGAAGAATTATGGGCTATGGGATAACCCAGTATTTTTTTTATTCTGTTCAATAGGGGGAAATTGTTGCCATTCGCAGCAAGCGCCAGAGCGGGCGTGTGTTGATCCGAGAAATTCGCCACAAAGGCCAGCCCCTTGGCCAGGTCTTCCGCAGGTATACCATTTTTGAGCACCAGATCATCTGCGGCTTCCTCCCTGTATTCCTTAATTTGCCGGTTGATCCACCAAAAGGCCGGATGATAAAAAAAGAACACCTCCAGCACGGATTGCATCAGATGCGTACCAAAGTCCATCCGCTTTACATGGGCAAACTCATGCGCCAATATAGCCTCCAATTGTCGGGGATCCATTTGCACGACAAGGGCAGAAGGAAAAAGGATGAGTGGTTTAAAGAGTCCAAAAGTGATGGGACCTGCCAAATCCTCGACCATGCCCACCCTCTGCCTATCCTTTAAAGAAAACTGAACCCTCACACGATTGATAATGGCTTGTAAAGGTAGGGGAAAGCGTGATACGGTCACATTTTTAAACCTGTTTAAGAGCGCAAGATCTCCGGCCAGTCTAAGCAGAAAGAAAATACAACCCAGAAGCCATACGTTTACCAGGGCAGGTAGGTATGCATCAAAAGTCTGATTTAAGTAGCTCAAGATATACTGCTCCTTTTCATCTGCTGCCACAGGAAATGCGAAACCCTTCGATGATGCCGCAATGGATACCTGCTTGCTTACTTGATTAAGCTCATAGGTCAGGGTAATCCCAAAACTGATTACCATCAATCCCAAACCAAGCATTCCTAGATTGAACTTAAGGGCCGAAGGGGCATCTTTCATAAGGGCGGTAAGTGCCCAAAACACCAAAGTAATAAGGGCAAATTGCCATAAGGAATGCAAAAGTGTCCAACCAAGTGCCTCCACCCAATGGGAGGGAATGAATAGATGTAGCTTTTCCATTAGTTATTGGGGTTATTTTCGAGTTGATCCAAGAATTTTCTGATTTCAATGATTTCTTCCTTTGATGGCTGAGATTGACCCAAGGCCTTCATTACCAATTTTTTGGAAGACCCGCCAAAAGTGGCTCCCATAAAGGATTTCACCAGGGAATTTTGCGTTTCCGACTCGCTAATCAAGGGATGGTAGATATGACTTCGTCCCTCTTCCTTTCGATCCAGCATACCTTTGGCATGCATGTTCTGCATCAGTTTTAGGGTGGTGGTATACCCGGTGTCCTTGGAAACAGACAGGGTTTCGTGTACCTCTCTTACACTGGCGCTTTTTGCCCTCCAGAGCACTTGGAGGATTTCAAGCTCGGCGGAAGTAGGCTTATAGGTCATGGTAAATGGAGGTTGATTGATGTACGATAGAATTCGTAGCAAATATATACGACGGGAATCGTAATAAAAAATTTACTACGACAAATTTCGTATAAAAATTTGTTAATTTTTGCCCCTAACGGGAAACTTTCTACTTTTGTCGGCACTAAATGATAGGATATGTGTTTGATAGCATTTAATTGGAAGGAACATCCGGTGTACAAATTAGTGCTGGTTGCCAACCGGGATGAATATTACGAGCGGCCAAGTAAGGGTCTTCACCTTTGGAAAGAGGGTTTTTTTGCGGGGAAAGATATCAAGGAGGGAGGAACCTGGATGGGGTTTAACCCTGATGGAAAATTTGCCGCTTTAACCAACTATCGGGACCTTCCCAATGAACAGGAAAGACCCCAAAGCAGGGGAGAATTGGTGAAAAATTTCCTTACAGGAAAGTTAAGCCCAAAGGCCTATGTGGAATCCCTGGAACCCATCAAGTTCGATTATAACGGGTATAACCTATTGGTGGCAGATGGCAAGGAAATGTACTATTCCTCCAACTACATGGAAGGTATTCTTAAGGTACCTTCTGGCTTGCATGGCTTAAGCAATGCCTTGCTGAATGTACCTTGGCCGAAGGTTTCCGCTGCCAAGGCAAACCTATCAAGAATCATGGAAACCTCTCCCATCCATTTGGATAGTCTATTGGAACAACTGCGGTGCAAAGAGGTAGCAGAGGATCTATTTTTGCCAAAAACAGGGCTCGATTATGAACATGAAAAAGCGGTATCCGCTCAATTCATAGAGGTGGAAGACTATTACGGCACTGTGAATACCACAGCACTTCTCTGGGAACATAACGGCAGGGTTCAGATTAAAGAATTTAGTTTTATACCCGAGGAGAAGGAGCAGTATGTGGAATTTGATGTTAAACAGGCCTAATTCCCCACTATTGGAACTTCTTACGCCTATAATTGCTTTATAAGAAAATGAAAAAACTGGAAGTATTGATAGTGGGTGCAGGTCCCATTGGCCTTGCCTGCGGCATAGAAGCGAAAAATAACAACCTTGACTATTTGATTTTGGAAAAGGGGGTGCTCACCAATTCCATTTTCCACTATCCCTCCAACATGACTTTTTTCTCCACCTCGGAAAAATTGGAAATGGCCAATATCCCTTTTATGTCCATTGCCAACAAACCCACCAGGACCGAAGCACTCGAATATTACCGCAGGATTGTAAAACACTATCAGCTAAAGATCAATCTATATGAGGAGGTAAAAGACCTGGAAAAGCAAAGCGAAGGTTTTAAGGTAAAGACTTCAAAAGGGGAGTATATCACTGAAAAATTAATCCTGGCCACCGGCTTTTATGACTTGCCAAACAAAATGAATGTGCCGGGAGAAAATTTGCCAAAAGTCTCGCATTATTACAAAGAACCTTGGCCCTATATAGGTCAAAAGATCATTGTGGTGGGAGGGGGCAATTCCGCCGTGGATGTAGCGCTGGAAACCTGGAGAAAAGGCGCAGATGTAACCATGGTGGTGATGAAGCCTACCATTGACCAGACTGTAAAATACTGGGTGCTTCCCGACATCGAAAACCGCATCAAGGAGGGTTCCATCAAAGCCTATTTTAACACCACCATAAAGGATATTCAAGAAACCACCGTCACCCTGAACACCCCTGAAGGTGAACTGAGCATTGATAATGACTTCGTTTTGGCCATGACGGGTTACCGACCCAATTTTGCATTGTTGGATCAATTGGGTGTGGAACTTAGCCTGGACGAAAGAAGGCGTCCTTGTTTTGATGGAGAAAGTCAAGAATCCAATGTCCCCGGATTATACCTGGCAGGCGTGGTCTGTGGGGGTTTGAACACCCGGGAGTTTTTCATAGAGAACACCATTGTACACGCAGAGGCCATCATTGGGGACATAGTAAGAAAGAAAAGCTTGCAAACTCAATGAGAATTGGGTATTTGGTAGTTTAGAGGTACGGTTAGGCAAAAAGTGGTGCCGCTACCCTCCTTGCTCTCCACAGTGAGTTTTCCGCCTAATTTGCTGGCATTCTGATAACAAAGATATAAACCCATACCTGTGCCTTTTTCATTGGCAGTCCCAAAGGTGGGCTTTACCTCAAGTTCAAAAAGCTGGTCCATCTTTTCAGGTGAAATCCCGATACCTGTATCCTCTACCTGAATCAAGGCTTCCATTTCTGTTTGGCTGACCGTAACCTTCACCTTTCCCTCCGAATTGGTGAATTTTATGGAATTTTGGATCAGGTTCCTTATAATCAACAGGAGCCGGTCGGTCTCAATTTGTACTTGAGGGTTGGTCAGGTAATCTACATGCAGTGTCAATCCTTTTTGGCGGGCAATTGTTTGCATGATTCCAAGGGTATCTGCAAACAAGCTTTTCAAGTCGATGGTTTTCACCTTTTTCGCCTTATTCCTCAGTTCCAGGGTGGCCCATTCCAAAATATCTTCCAGCAAATTGTGGGTTCTTCTGGTGCTTTTCAATAATTCTTGGTGTATAAAGGCGATTTCTTCCTTGGCTAGATCTTCCCCAGAATTGATCAATTCCAACGATTGAAGAATGGACAGTAAAGGGTTTTTAAGGTCGTGGGATATGATGGCGATAATTTTGTCCTTTTGTTGATTCGCATGAGAAAGCTCCCGGTTTACCAAGGCCAATTCCCTGCTTTTGGTAGCAGCGTCCCTTTTTTGCACCGCATAAAAATTCTTAAGGGTTATGACCAAAAATGTAAGCCCGAGAATGGAAGCAATGTATATAAATGAGTGATCCACAAACTCAATGAGTTTGTTTTCATAATGATTGGAAACCCAATCTGCATTGAAAAGTCCAAAATAAAAAAGCC
The DNA here is from genome assembly GCA_003565295.1 of Cyclobacteriaceae bacterium. Taxonomy (GTDB): domain Bacteria; phylum Bacteroidota; class Bacteroidia; order Cytophagales; family Cyclobacteriaceae; genus Pleomorphovibrio. The sequence continues at coordinate 17,323 of PXCO01000294.1, read as the reverse complement.
CTATGAACACCAACACGTTGACAAGCGTCCAAAAATAGGCTAATCTAATTGGAGAAATGCTTACCAAGATCAGCTGCATCAAGAAAAACAGGTAGATGGTAGGTCCGTAAATCCCGTCCTTCAGAAAAAAGCTAAATCCAATGACGGGATAGGTCAATCCTCCAAAAATATAAAGTGCTGTCAAATATTTCCCTTTCACCCGAAGCAGGTACCATACCCCCCACATCAAAGGAAGAACACAAAACGCCAGGAGGGCGGTTGGAAGCTGACCCAAGACTAAGTTGTGTATACCAAGAAAAAAAGTATATACACTAATAATTCCCAAAGTGGCATTAAACACCCACTTTTCCATCAACACCGTCTCTTGCCAAAAAAATAACTGTTTTATTCTATTGCGCATTTTTTGGATGTGGTTAACTGCTGCATTTTTTTGTGCGATTAATCATTCCATCTCTGGGACAAAAGTAAACGTCTTACCATCAAACAACCCCTTATCACTAAGCTTCAATTCCGGAATCACCAGTAAAGCCATAAAACTCAATGTCATGTAAGGAGAAGACAAGGTGCTTCCCATTTGCTTCGCAATGCTGTCCAGGTTTTTGTAGGCATATGCCACCTGATAACCATCATCGGCAGACATCAACCCAGCAACGGGCAAGGGCAACACTTCCAGGGTTTCCCCATCGAAGGCCGAGAGCCCTCCCTTGGTTTCAATAACTGCATTTACCGCTTCCACTAAGGCTTCATCATTCGTACCCACGGCAATGATGTTATGAGAGTCATGGGCCACGGACGAAGCTATGGCTCCCTTTTTAAACCCAAAACCCTTAATGAAGGCTATAGCCGGTGTAGATGGCCTATACCTGTTTACCACTGTTATTTTCAAAATGTCCTTTTCCGGGGAAGGTATTGCTGTATTTTCTATGGCCACCCTTTCCCGGTCCGTTATCAATTGCCCATCCTTTGCCACAATCACATTGATGGTTTCCCCTGTTTTATTTAATGAAAAATCGCTTTTTCTTAATTTACCAGTAGCAAATTTATTGATAATTTTACTATTTTCCGAATTTATATGACTTTCTCCTTGGCTATACACCTCTTTTCCTCTTACAAAGGTGGCCACCACCTCGAAGGCCTTCAAATCCCTGACCATCACAAAATCCGCCTCATCGCCTATGCGCATCAAGCCCACATCCAGGCCATAATGCACCACCGGCTGTAGGCATGCCGCCCTCAACACATCAAACAGGTCCTTTCCCTTGGCCACAGCCCTGGAGACCAATTGGTTGATATGTCCTTCCAGAAGGCTGTCGGGGTGCTTGTCATCGGAGCAAAACATCAGTTGATCGGGGTATATATCCATGAGGTCAATAAGGGCTTCAAAATTCTTGGCGGCGCTGCCCTCCCGAATGGCAATCTTCATCCCCAAGTGTATCTTATGTTCTGCCTCCTCGTATGTAAAACATTCATGATCTGTGCTTATTCCAGCCTCCGCATACCTCTTGGCATCCTCTCCCATCAATCCGGGAGCATGGCCATCAATGGGCTTCCCCATCTTCCTGGCAAGATCCAATTTGGCCCCTACCTCCGGGTCATTATGGATCACACCAGGCCAGTTCATCATCTCCGCCAGGTACAGTACATCATTCCGGGAGAGCAATTGGGAAGTTTCCTTAAGGCCAAAAAAAGCCCCTGCTGTTTCAAATGGGGTTGCGGGGACACAGGACGGGGCGCCAAAAAAAAACTTGAAAGGAACACTGTTCCCGTTTTCGATCATGAATTCCACCCCTTGAATGCCACAAACATTTGCGATTTCATGGGGGTCTGAAACCGTGGCTACCGTACCTTGGCAAACCGCCAGTCTGGCAAATTCAGAAGGGATTAAAAGCGAAGACTCAATATGCACATGGGCATCTACAAACCCCGGCATAATGTAAACCTCAGGAGCAACATCTATACTATTGATGCCCTGGATTTTACCATTTTTCACGATAACTTCGGCAGGATAAATACTCCGGCTAAAAATGTCAACCAATTGTCCTCTAACGTTAAGCATATCCTTTTTCATCATTTTTTAGATTAACTTTTAGAATCATTTGCCCCATCCATATGGGCAAATAAAAACGCCATTAGCCCCCTATATTTTCTCATAATCGAATTAAAACCACTATATTTGCACACGAATGTTCGATAATGGCCATATTTCTGTTTTACTTTTCATGAAAAAAATCATTATAGCGATTGATGGGTTTTCCGGTTGTGGTAAAAGTACCACCGCTAAAGCGGTAGCCAAAGCCCTCCAATACACTTATATTGATTCAGGAGCCATGTACAGAACAGCCACCCTTCATTTTTTAAACCAATCCACCAATTTAGACAATCTTGAGGAAATTAAGCAATCCATAAGCAAACTCAAGCTTGAATTTAAGCGTAATGGAAAAAGTGGGGTACAAAAGGTGTTCCTCAACGGAGAAGATGTAGAGCACGCAATCCGGGGTATGCACGTGAATGCCCAGGTGAGCAAGGTGAGCAAAATTAGGGAAGTGAGGAATCAATTGGTAGAAATGCAAAGACACCTGGGCCATTCCAAGGGGGTGGTCATGGACGGAAGGGACATTGGCACGGTGGTTTTTCCAGATGCGGAGCTAAAGATATTTATGACTGCTGACCTGGATATCAGGGCACTTCGAAGGCAAAAAGAAATGCTCGCCAAAGGCGAAGAAGTACCTTTGGAACTTATAAAGCAAAATCTCTCCGAAAGGGATATTCAGGATAGCACTCGAGAAGAAAGCCCCTTAAGGAAGGCCGATGATGCAGTGGAACTTGATACTAGTCACCTTGAATTTGGCGATCAGGTGAATGCCATCCTCAAACTTGCCAAAGAAAGAATGAACTGAATCGATTTCGAAATGGAGGTTACGATAGATAAAAATTCAGGATATTGCTTCGGTGTGGAATATGCCATTCAAATGGCTGAAGATGAGATGCGCGATACGGAAAGGCTTTACTGCCTTGGGGACATAGTCCACAATGACATGGAGGTAAAGCGACTCAGCGAGAAGGGATTGGTGGTGATAGACCGGGAGCAACTGAAGTGCCTGCGGGACTGCAAGGTTTTGATCAGGGCACATGGTGAACCTCCTGAAACCTACAAAACGGCCATTGAAAACAATATAGAACTCATCGATGCCTCTTGTCCGGTAGTACTTAAACTTCAACACAGGGTAAAAACCGCCTTCGATAAAATGGAGAGGGAGCAAGGCCAAATTGTGATTTATGGTAAAAAAGGCCATGCGGAGGTAATAGGTCTTACGGGTCAAACCTTGGAAAAGGCACTCGTGGTAATGGAGGATAAGGATCTTGAAAAAATAGATTTCAAAAGGCCTGTGACTTTATTTAGCCAAACCACCAAAAGCACTAAAGGATTTTATGCCCTAAAGGCAAAAATAGAGGAGCGTATTAAGGAGGCCAAAGGGACCCTTACAGAGTTAGACTTCAACGCCAACGATTCCATCTGCCGGCAAGTGTCCAACAGGGAACCGCAGTTGGCTCAGTTTTCTCAAGCTAATGATGTAATAGTCTTTGTAGCGGGAAGAAAAAGTTCGAATGGCAAGGCCTTATTTCAGGTATGCAAAGGCATCAATTCCAGGAGCTATTTCGTAGAAAGTGAAGGGGAAATTGAAGGGGAATGGTTTGCAACAGAAGATAAGGTTGGTATTTGTGGGGCTACTTCCACACCCATGTGGCTTATGGAAAGGGTAAAGGATCACATTCTCTCCAAATCCATGGATTCGATAGTAGCCGGATAGGTAGAAATATGGTCATTCTATCGGAGAATATTCACGGAATTATCTTCTCAAAACTGATGTAATTTATTAGATTTGAGCCGTTTTTAACAGGATTATTCAGTTATAACTTAAAAATATGTCGAAACTTATTAAGCTTAAAAGAGGGTTTGATATAAAATTGGCGGGAAAAGCCAAAGCGGAGGTGAAGACTTTCCCTGCGGTCAAAACCTTTGCCATAAAGCCAACTGACTTTGTAGGGATGCAAAGGCCAAAGGTATTGGTCAAGGAAGGTGACACTGTAAAAGCAGGCACCCCCATCCTTTATGACAAGAAGATGGAGAAAGTGCAGATAGTTGCACCAGTATCAGGTGAGGTCGTGGAGGTAAAACGTGGTGAAAAGCGCAAATTGCTTGAAATCAAAATTCTTGCTGATCAAGAAATTGCTTTCGAACAATTTGACAAATACACTGAAGCCGACCTTCAAGCAGCCAGTAAGGAAAAAATTGTGGATCATATGGCTCAAGCAGGAGTTTGGCCACAAATTATCCAAAGACCTTATGGCATTGTGGCCAACCCGGATGACACTCCGAAATCCATCTTTATCACGGGTTTCGATACACATCCCCTTGCGCCTGACTATGGGGTCTTACTGAAAGGACAGGAAAACTATTTTCAGGCGGGAATTGAAATACTTCAAAAGCTTACTTCTGGCAAGATCCACCTGGGACTTGACGGAAGCAAGGAAACACCTGTGGTTTTCGCCCAGACTAAGGGTTTGGAAATCACCAAATTCACCGGTTCGCACCCAGCTGGCAATGTAGGTGTACACATTCATCACCTTGATCCCATCAACAAGGGAGAACTGGTGTGGACGGTTAACCCATACGGGGTGGCGCAGATCGGAAAATTATTTGTGAATGGAACATATGATGCCTCCAAGGTAATCGCCATCACGGGTTCAGAGGTGAAGGATGCCGTTTACACGGCCACCTACCTAGGTGCTTGTGTGGACAGTTTTATACAGGGGAACCTTAAAAACAATCATGTAAGGGTAATCTCTGGCAATGTACTGACTGGAGAAAAAATCAATAGGGATGGTTATGTGGGCTATTACGACCATCAAATCACGGTAATTCCTGAGGGGGACTATTACGAGTTCCTGGGCTGGATGAAGCCCACAGCCGAAAAACTTAGCTATCATAAAGCATTAGGGCTACTGTCCTTTTTGTTTCCTAACAAGGAGTATGTTTTGGACTCCAACGCCAGGGGTGAGGAAAGAGCCTTTGTGCAAACAGGAGTTTTTGAAAGTGTGACCCCCATGGACATTTACCCTGTTTATCTTCTAAAAGCCATCATGGCTGAGGATTATGATGAAATGGAAGAACTGGGATTATACGAGGTGATTGAAGAAGACCTGGCCCTATGTGAATTTGTGGATGTGTCCAAACACCCTGTCCAGGAATTAGTTAGAAAAGGTATAGAGCTGTTACAATATAGTTAATTCAAAATATGAAGTTTTTACGAGACCTGTTAGACAAACAGAAGCCCCTTTTCCAGAAAGGTGGGAAGTTGGAAAACTTGTATTATTTGTATGAGGCAGGGGAGACATTTCTCTTTTCCCCTAATCATACAACTGCTGCAAGGGGTGCCCAAATAAAGGATGCCATCGACCTGAAGCGCATGATGATCACTGTGGTAATCGCCATGGTCCCATGCTTGCTCTTTGGGATCTATAACACAGGCCACATGCATTTTCTTGCCGTAGGTGAAGAAGCTAGTTTCGGTGATAAAGTGTTGTTGGGATTAGAATTGGTATTACCCATAGTATTGGTTTCCTATGCCTCCGGGGGCTTAGTGGAAGCCATATTCGCTGTGGTAAGGAAACACCCCATAAATGAAGGGTTTTTGGTCACCGGGATGTTGATCCCGCTGGTGGTTCCTGCTACCCTTCCCCTTTGGCAAGTGGCGCTGGCCACAGTATTTGCCGTAGTAATTGCAAAAGAAGTCTTTGGAGGTACTGGAATGAACATCCTTAACGTTGCTATGACAGCAAGGGCCTTCTTATACTTTGCTTATCCGGCCCAGATTTCTGGTGATCAGGTTTGGACCTACCTAGGTGACAAAACTCCAGTAGATGGGTTTTCAGGCGCCACGGCCCTTGCAGTAACCTATCAGGCAGGCCAAGATGGAACAAATGCCGTAGCCAGCCTAGCGGAGCATAATTCTTCCATCATGGAGGGAATGTTTGGGTTTGCCAATATGTTCTTCGGGTTCATCCCTGGTTCCATCGGAGAAACCTCCACGCTTATGGTCCTTTTGGGAGCCGTAATCTTATTGGCCACCGGGGTAGCAAGTTGGAAAGTGATGTTGAGTGCTTTTGGAGGAGCCTATGTGATGGCATTATTTATGCAATTGGTTGCTGTGAATGAATATATGGCCTTACCGGCACACTACCATTTAGTAATTGGGGGTATAGCTTTTGGAATCGTATTTATGGCCACTGACCCGGTTTCTGCCGCACAGACAGAAACGGGTAAATGGATATATGGAGCATTGATAGGTATTTTGACCATAGTGATCAGGGTTACAAACCCTGCCTATCCCGAGGGCATCATGCTTGCCGTTCTTTTTATGAACGTATTTGCCCCATTAATTGACCACTATGTAGTACAAGGAAACAAAAAAAGGAGGTTACAACGTGCAACAGTCTAATGCATACGTGATTACATTCAGTGTAATCCTTACCGTAGTTTTGGGATTATTGCTCTCTGGGACATCAGAGGTGCTAAAACCCATACAGAAAAAGGCCGAAGAGCTTGACACCAAAAAGCAGATTTTAGGTGCAGTGGTACAGTCCACCGAACTTCGGAATATGAAAAATGAAGACATAGAAGCTTTCTATGAAAGCCGCATCGCCTCAAAAGTGGTGAACATCAATGGAGAAGAGGTAGAGCAAGATAAAGATGGAACGCCCGTGACTGCCGAAACGGTGGACGTTGGGAGAAATTATAAAAGAGCTCCTGAAGATAGGATGTATCCTGTATTCATTTTCCACGAAGAAGGGCGAGAGGATGATGTGATCGCATACATTTTGCCTGTGTATGGTAATGGCCTGTGGGACAACATATGGGGCTACATTGCCTTGCAAACCGACTTAAGTACCATAGAAGGGGTTACATTTGCCCACGCTGCAGAGACTCCAGGCCTTGGGGCCAGGATTACCTCTTCAGATGTTCAGGGCAGGTTTACAGGAAAGACTATTTACGATGAAGGTGGAACACTTCAATCTGTTGAAATGCAAAAAGGAGAGGGCAGGGATTTCTCAGATGACCCTCATAAAGTAGACGGTCTCTCAGGAGCCACCATTACGGCAGTAGGGGTAAACAAAATGATTCGTAACTATATGAGTCATTATGAGGGATATCTTAAGCGTAAAAAAGACGAAAAAGGGCTTGCCCTAAAATAATCAAAAACGTTTCAATACAAACTGATCATGAGTACAGAAACCGCCGAAAAGAAAGAAGAAGTTAAAAAAGAGGCAGAAGCTTTATTGTCCAAAAGGAGAAAAAAGATTGTCACTGATCCTCTTGTAGATGATAATCCCATTACCATTCAGGTCTTAGGCATTTGTTCCGCTCTTGCGGTTACCACACAGATGCAGCCCACGCTGGTGATGGCATTATCCGTGATATTTGTAATGGTAATGGCCAATCTTACCATCTCACTACTCAGGAACAAAATTCCCACCAGGGTAAGGATTATCGTACAATTGGCTGTGATTGCCTCCTTGGTGACCTTGGTGAATGAGGTACTGAAGGCATTTGCCTTTGATATGTATAAAGAACTATCGGTATTCGTGGGTTTGATCATCACTAACTGCATCGTAATGGGTAGGTTGGAGGCCTTTGCCCTGGGTAATAAGCCTTACGATTCGGTACTAGATGGTTTTGGCAGTGCCTTAGGATACAGCTGGATCATCTTGGCCGTGGCCTTTTTCAGGGAGCTATGGGGATCGGGCTCATTGTTTGGAGTGCCGATTTTCGAGGCAGTTTCCGGACTGTTTGGAGAAGATTTCCAATTGGCTACCAACGGCATCATGGTTACACCCGTGGGAGCTTTCCTTATCTTAGGGCTGATCATTTGGGTGCAGCGTGCCAAGACCGGTTATGTAGAACATTAAATCTCAAGAAGCATGGAATTATTTAATTTAGGAATACGATCTATCTTTATAGACAACATGGTTTTCGCTTACTTTTTGGGAATGTGTTCTTTTTTGGCCGTCTCTAAAAAGGTAAGTACAGCATTAGGTTTGGGTGCTGCCGTTATATTCGTTTTGTCCATCACTGTGCCTCTCAACTGGTTCTTGAACGAATTTGTGCTGAAAGAAGGAGCGCTGGCATTCCTTGGTGAAAACTTCGCAACTGTGGACTTAAGTTTCCTTCGGTTTATCATGTTCATTGCGGTAATCGCCGCCATGGTACAGTTGGTAGAAATGATTGTGGAAAAATTTGCACCGGCATTATACGGTGCCTTAGGTATATTTCTTCCCCTGATTGCCGTAAACTGTGCAATTTTGGGAGGGTCCCTATTTATGGCTCAAAGGGATTACACCTTGGCAGAAGCTTCCGTTTATGGGTTCGGTTCTGGTACAGGCTTCTTCCTGGCCATAGTAGCTTTGGCAGCAATACGTGAGAAATTAAAATACTCAAATGTACCCAACGGGTTGAAGGGCTTGGGTATTACCATGCTCATCACCGGACTTATGGGCATAGCCTTTATGTCGTTCATGGGCATTGACCTTTAATTAAAAGTTGTTAAAAATTTTAAAACCCTGTCCGGATTTTCGGACAGGGTTTTTTTTGGTATAATTTTTATTCGCAAATTCAGGAATCATCAATTCAATAGACATGTCAAGATTTACTTCCAAGCGGATTTTGGGTTACTTCTTCAGGGGACTACTATTTGTGGTGCCCTTTTTCGTGACGGGTTATATCATCATCCTAGTCGTACAGTTTTTAGACAATATCATCCCTATCAGTGTGCCTGGCTTAGGGATATTGTTAATGTTCCTTTTCATTACCGGATTTGGTTACCTTACCAGCATGTTCCTCACAAAATCCCTCTTGGATGAAATCGAGAAGTTGGTCTTTAAAATTCCCCTGGTGAATATTCTATACACCTCCATAAAGGATTTGATGTCTGCCTTTGTGGGGGACAAGAAAAAATTCAATACCCCTATCATTGTAAAGCTTTCAGACAATATGTCCCGCCTGGGTTTCATGACGCAGGATGACCTCAACGTATTGGAAGAAGAGGGGCTTGTAGCAGTGTATTTCCCCCATTCTTACAATTTCAGCGGTAACCTTTACCTTGTACCTAGGGTGAACGTAAGAATTTTGAAAAATGTGAACAGTACTGAGGTAATGAAGTTTATCGTTTCTGGTGGGGTTTCCCAATTGAACTATTATCAGCATCCAGAAACCAGGGACGGGGCAGGTCCATTAGAAAAAGAAGAAATGCTTTAGTTGCTAAATTAGCCTTCAATCATTTTTTACTACTATCTATTTTCCTTATATTGAATGGCAAAATGAATATTTGCCTATATTTTATCTAAGGAATCCTTAGTGATACATCTTCTTGCAAGCGTACACATTCTGATTTGTCTATGCGGGCAAAATTCTATTTCTAAAACCCAACCTATTTCATCATGAAAAATTTCAGCATTCAAGTGAACGGTAAAAGCCATGAAGTCAATGTGCCCGAAGACATGCCCCTCCTATGGGTAATTCGAGACATAATTGGACTTAAGGGAACAAAGTTTGGGTGTGGTCAGGCCCTTTGTGGCGCCTGCACCGTACACGTGAACGATGAAGCGGTACGTTCCTGCACCTTGCCTGTTTCCGCCGTGGGCGATAAGGCAGTCACTACAATAGAAGGTTTATCCGAAGAGGGAGAGCACCCTTTACAAGAAGCCTGGATGGAACATATCGTTCCTCAGTGTGGGTATTGTCAAACTGGACAGATCATGAATGCGGCAGCATTATTAAAGAAAAACCCCAGCCCCAGCGAAACACAAATTGAAGAGGAAATGGCAGGAAACCTCTGCCGCTGTGGCACCTATAATAGGATAAAAGCTGCCATTTTATCCGTCTCTTCATCTACCTAATACCTAATCGCAAAGCCATGAATAATAACGAACATATTCCATTTATAAATAAAGCATTAGGCAAAGACCAAAGTTCCTTGTTTAGGCCCTCTCGAAGGGAGTTCCTCAAACTTGGCAGCCTCGCTGCCGGAGGATTATTAATAGGTATACAGGTAAAGTGTTCCGGTCCCAGTAAGGATACATCCACTTTTTCCCCCAATGTATATTTATCCATCGATAAAGATAGTACCGTTAGCATCATTGCTCACAGGTCTGAAATGGGTACCGGAATAAGAACTACCCTACCCATGGTATTGGCCGATGAGCTAGGGGCAGACTGGAAAAAAGTAAGGATAGAGCAGGCTGTAGGAGATGAGGAAAAATATGGGGATCAAAATACGGATGGCTCTTATTCTATCCGTATGTTTTATGAACCTATGCGGAAAGCGGGCGCTACAGCCCGGTATATGCTGGTAAAAGCGGCTGCAGATAGCTGGGACGTGGACATGAAGGAATGCACTGTCAAGGATAGTGCTGTTTCTCATGCTTCAAGTGGGAAGTCTGCCTCTTTTGGTGAATTGGTAGAGGCGGCTGCAAAATTGGACTTGCCAAATGAGGGGGGCGTGGAACTCAAAGCCTTCAAAGATTATAAGCTTATAGGTAAGGATGTGCCAATTTATGACCTTAAAGACATTGTGACGGGAAAGGCCAAATTTGGAGCAGACGTGGAACTACCCGAAATGCTGGTTGCCGTGATCGGCCGGAGCCCCGTGGTTGGTGCAAAGATAAAGAGCTTTGACAAAAGCAAAGCAATGGAGATACAGGGGGTACAAGAGGTAGTACAAATTGAAGGATCCGAGGGAATTGCACCAGGATTAGATAAAGCCTTACCGGGTGTTGCAGTATTAGCCACAAACACATGGGCTGCCATAAAAGGACGAGAAGCCCTACAAATAGATTGGGACCTTGGGGAAAATCAAGATTTTGATTCAGGTAAGCAACTTTCCGAAATGCTTCAACGCACTGCGGGAGAAGGGCAGACCCGAAGAGAAAGGGGGAATTTTGCACCGGCCAACTTCCTGCAGGGAGATGCCATGGAAAAGACCTATCTGGCCCCTTTTTATGCCCATGCCACAATAGAACCACCTGCAGCCATTGCCAACTATGCTGATGGTGAATTGGAAATTTGGGCACCCACACAGCACCCACAATGGGCGAGAGAAGCGGCGGCCGCAGCTGTAGACCTTCCCGTGGAGAAGGTAAGGGTAAATGTCACCCTACTGGGAGGGGGTTTCGGAAGAAAATCCAAACCTGATTTTGTAGCAGAAGCAGCCTTCCTTTCCAAAGCCATGGGAAAACCGGTAAGGGTACAATGGACCAGGGAGGACGATTTACACCATGACTTCTACCACAGCCACAGCGCCCAACGCATCAGGGCCAGTTTGGACGGCTCGGGCAAAATATATAGTTGGAACCACCACACCGTTTTCCCTGCTATTGGAGCAACATCCAACCCCGATGAGTTACACCCCTCTGATGGTGAAATGGGCTTAGGTGCGTTGGATTTCCCCTATAATATCCCACACATCCGATTGGAATCGCATGAGTCAAAAGCACATACCCGCATAGGCTGGTTAAGGTCGGTGAGTAATATCCATCATGCCTTTGCCATTTGCAGTATGCTGGATGAACTTGCAGAAAAAAGAGGACTGGACCCAATAGACCAAGTGCTAGAATTGCTCGGCGAAGACCAGACCTTGTCCTTTGAGGATGAGGTAAAGGGCACTTTTGGCAATTACGGAGAACCCTACGAAAAATTCCCCTGGGAAACCGCCCGCATGAAAAAGGTGGTGAAAAAAGTGGCTGAAGCCGCTCAATGGGAAAAAGCAAAAAGGGAAGGTAAAAACATAGGTTTTGCGGCTCATAAAAGCTTTCTTACTTATGTAGCATGTACAGTCACCGTGGATAAGGACAGCAAAGGAAACCTGGTGATCCCTGAAGTACATTATGCAGTGGATTGCGGGGTTGCGGTAAATACCGACCGGGTCAGGTCTCAATTCGAAGGAGGGGCACAATTTGCCCTTAGTCTGGCCACCTCTGCCATCACCTTTAAAGACGGAAAGGTACAGCAAAACAACTTCGACGGGTATAAAATCATTCGAATGCCACAGGCTCCCAAGAAAACCTATGTGCATATTGTGGAAAGTCAGGAAAAACCCACTGGAGTGGGGGAACCACCAGTACCCCCCTTTATTCCGGCACTTTGCAATGCCCTTTACAAAATGACGGGAAAAAGAATTTACGAACTTCCACTCTCAGTATAACACCAAGCCAGAAAAAAGGAGGGGCATATCATTGCCCCTCTTTACTTTTTCTTCACCAATAGCAGCCCTTCTCCATTTCTGGCAACCAATACCATTTCCTCCCCACCAATAGTAATTTTTTTCATGTCCCTGACCACTCCGCGAATTCCCAGGTTATGAAAATCTTTCGGATCACTACGAAAGTTCCCATTTCCATCACCTAAAAAATAGAAACCAGGATTGGCATCTTGCTTTCCTACACTCACCCGGGTTTTATTGCTATTACCGGCGGTGATCAGATCAGAATGCCCGTCTCCATCCAAGTCCCATAGCAAAGAACTGAACAGAGGGGAAAACTGCACGGGAGTAGGAAGAGCCGTCCATTCAAAATTCCCCCTCCCGTCATTAATTCCCATTACGGAGGCTAGCTGATTGGCAATCAAGGTATCAGCACCTATCCATTCATTCTTATCAAAAAAAGTCTCCACTGAAGCCTTGGAAAAAGAGCGATAATTGGGAAACCTTCCTTTCATATGTGGCAATTGTCCAATCAGTTCGTCCCTGCTAAACGCAAAAACATTGGTGTCCGATTGGTAGTAGGTCATGATAGGATCAATATTTCCATTTCCATCAAAATCCTTGTATATCATGCGCATGGGTTGATCTGTTTTGGCCTGAAAGGGAAGGTTAGTACCATGGTTGCCCAAAATAAGGTCCAAATCACCATCCCCATCCAAGTCAGTTAATGCGATATGCTTCCACCAACCCTTGAGCACATGTCCAGGTGTTGAGAATTCAACTTTTTCAAAAGCTCTGCCCTGCTGATTTTGGAATAAAGTAACATCCATCCATTCCCCAATAACCATCAAATCAAGGTAACCATCGCCATCCACATCACCTATTGCTGCATCAGCCACCAGGCCTATGTTGGCTAGTGCACTATGAAAATCTTCGGTAGCATCAGTAAAATTTCCATTGCCATCATTGATCAAGAGGTAAGTATTGGGAGCCAAAGGGTATTGTCCCGGTACATACCTCCCGCCAATGAACAGATCATCCAGCCCGTCCCCATTAAGATCGCCAACGGCTACCACGGAAGTATTACCGGGTGGAATAGGCAAGGCTATACTATGGGCCATGAATCGGCCATTTCCATCATTTAAATATAAACGATCCTTGTACAAGTCATGCCCAGCTGGAAAATCACTTCCCCCACTGCCCACATAAAGGTCAGGATACCCGTCCCCATCCACATCTAAAAGCGTTAATCCTGTATCTATATGGGAGCTGTCAGAGGCCAACCCAATTTGCTCAGTGCGTAAGAATGTCCCATTGCCTTGTTGGAGGTAAACTTTGGTGGCCTGATCCCTTCCGCCTCCAATAATTACATCCTCCATTCCATTCCCGTTTAGGTCTCCCACGGCTAATCTGGGTCCAAATGCAGACATGGCATTAGGCATAAGCCGATCTTGAAGAAAGTCGAGAAAATCACTCTCCCGATGAATCGCATCTATGCCCACATTGGATGCATCCATCAGTTCAACCCTAACTTTAGGAGATATTTTTGGGATTCCCATGGGCCGCGTCTCAGATTGCTTTAAGGTTAGAGATTGATTGGTGGAGACCGCATGGAGAACCTGACCCCTTCCATCTTGCCAGATTACGGTAAGGCTGTCCAATTTATCCTTGTCCCCTAAACCGAAGACCAAGCTGTGATCCACTGAAGATTGGTAGCCTCTTACGGGGATCTGCTCCTGAAAGAAGACTTCCTTTCCCGCATAGGCCCAGACTTTGGCACCTATACCAGTGGTATTTCCCTCAGATCCCTGGAGGTTAATTTTTATGTAATTATGTTCATATAAGCGTTCACTGTTGTTACGGAATATGCTCACTTCCTCATTGGTATGACAAACGATCAGATCCAGATCTCCGTCACCATCCAGGTCTGCGTAGGCTGAGGCATTGGAGACATTAAGACCACCCAGTCCCCACTCATGGGACCTATTGGTAAAGGTCAAGTCCCTGTTGTTATGGAAAAGGTAGTTTTCCACGTAAATGGGTGGCATTTTTTCAATTAGGTCGACAAGTGCTGCATCTTTTCCTGGAAGGTTCGACTGAATCCGCTCACTGACCATGTAGTTGAGAAAATCCATGTCCAGATAGTTTCTTTCGTAACCATTGGAAATAAACACATCCTTGTAACCGTCATTGTCAAAGTCCGCAGCCAGAACTGCCCATGACCAATCTGTATGGGCAAGGCCTGAAAAATACCCAATTTCGCTGAAATATCCGTCTCCAAGGTTAAGATGGAGCATGTTACGCATACTTTGGGGGAAAAAACCTTTTTGCAGCAGTTCCCGGTATTTTTCATAATTCTCCGGGCCCAAGATGGACTTTTGGTTAAAGCTAAACTCCGGCATCATGTCCATGGTAAGGATATCGGGCCGGGCATCGTTATTGAGGTCTGCGGCATCTGCACCCATGGAAAACAGAGAAACATGCCCCATAAAATCAGCTACAGATTCAACAAAGGTGCCATCACCCTGATTGATATACAAGTAGTCCTCTTCATTATAGTCGTTGCTTACATATATATCTGGCCAACCGTCCAGGTTGACATCAGAAATGGTCACGGCAAGCCCAAAGCCCAGCACATTACTGATGATACCGCTTTCCTCCGTTACATCAACAAATTTCCCACCATCGTTCCGGTAAAGTTTATCTCCCAAGTATTGCCCTTTCCGCTTTTTAAAGCTTCCGTCTATTCTGGAGAATCCGGCGAATTCTTGAGTGGAGTGGTTCAATAAAAACATATCCAGATCTCCATCCCCGTCATAATCAAAAAAGGAGGCCTGTGTAGAATAGCCGGGGTCATCTAACCCATAATCCCTTGCCATCTCGGTAAAAGTATTATCTCCATTATTAATAAATAGCAGGTTTCTACGGTTATTAGGATCGGTTGCAGCGGATCGGCAAATATATATGTCCATCCAACCATCCCCATTTACATCCGCCATGGTCACTCCTGTATTCCATAATCCCTCGGCAGAAACTCCTGCTTGCTCGGTAATGTCTTCAAATTGGAACCCCCCTTTATTTAGGTAGAGTTTGCTGGCGACCATGTTTCCGGTAAAGTAAAGATCCGGAAGGCCATCATTGTTAATATCACCCACTGCCACACCCCCGCCTTGATAAAAATAGCCGTAGGTAAGCACATTGAAGTCTTCTGATTCTTGGACAATATTTTTGAAGGACACCCCTGTTTGTCTTGAACTCAACTTCGTAAAAAGGGCATCCGGATTTTCTTTTTGGCAGGAATAGAGAAAGAGCACTACTCCAAGAAAGTATACCCATCTCAGACACCACATGAATATCCCAACGCTCTTAACCATCATTTAAATATAAAAAAAGTGCCGCTTACGGCGGCACTTTTATGTCAATATTAACTATCAATAATTTAATCCTCTATTCGTTGTAACCCATTGGTTTTGCATCCCACCAAAGCCTGGTAGAGTTCCTATCGCCCCCTCTGCTGGTGAGTTCTTGGAGCTGGGTGGCAGCTTCCACTGCAGTCCTGTTATTATCATATTCTCCTTCTACAAAAATCAATCTGGACATTACCTGATCCCTGGGCACATCAGGATTATCAGATGCCATCCTTGGGTAAGGTCTTGGATATTTGGTCCTTCTCAATTCAGACCAGGCTTCCCATCCATCAGGATATAAAGCTATCCACTTTTGAGTAATGATTTGCTCCAATTGCTTTTCCATATCTGCTCCATCCATAAAACGCACAGGGATGTCCGAAGATGGTCCTATATTCCAGGCGGAATTCTCCGGATAGGTAAGTCCAACAGGGGTATTTTCTCTATTGATATAAGCCTGTACATCTCCCATGTCTGCACCAATCCTGCTTTCAGTCATGGACATTTCTATTCCTTTCTCATAAAGCTCTTTAGCGGTTCCGCCCATGGCCCATCCTTCCAAGGCACCCTCGGCTCTTAGGAAAAACACTTCTGCTACAGGCATCATTCTAAATGGAGGCCCTGCGGCACTCCCCCCACGTCCTTGATTTAACCATCTTACGCCCATATCAGAAAAGGCCCTGTTCAAGGCTCCCTGATCAAGATCTCCTCTGGGCAATCCATTTCTCAAGCCCCTATAGGCCTTTCCTTCACCGGAAGATTGGTAATTATCGGTCTCGCTAAAGTAGATTTGCATCCTAGGGTCTTCATAACCTGCCAATAGGCTTTCCATTAATGCACTCATTCTAAATTCACCCCAGTTGGTAATGGTCCAGTAAGGATGCCGAGAGTTAATGGTGGTCAATACCGCAGCGCTATGATCATGAATGGTCATTACCCCATCTGCTACAGCTTTCTCAGCCTCTGCTTTAGCCAATGCCGGATCCACATATTTCACCCTCATCGCCAGCCTCAACCTAAGGGAATTGGCAAATATCAACCATTTATCGGCACTGCCTCCAAATAGCTGGTCGTGAGCAATAAACGCCTGCGCACCGGGATTTTGCTTTAATACAGCTACTGCAGCATCTAATTCATTAAAGAAATCTCTATACACAAACTCCTGTGTGTCGTAGGGAACAGATGTTTCACCATTACCAAACTCAGAATAAATGATAGGACCAAAATAATCGGTATGCCTGTGATAAGCCTGAACTTTCAGAATCTTTGCAAAGGCATTCTCAACGGGCATATCGTTTACTTCGGTAAAATCCTCAACAAACTTGATAATAGGTGCCGCTTGAGCATAGAAATAATTCCAAAGTCCATTGGACCATCCTCCTACCTGAATGTGCCTGTCGGAGTCGAAATTGGTGGCGGTGTTGGCAAAGTATTGGGAATAGATATCCGAAAATAAACTTTGCGCAAGCTGAAAGCCGCCGGCACCTCCTCCGGGCGCACCCCTCATGGATCTCATTTGACCATTAGCGAAGGCCTGACCTAATAAACCTATATCCAAATTGTCAGCCAAAAGGACATCAGGTTGTGTATTAATTTCCTCGAAATTTTCTGTACAACCTAACGTCAATAAGGCAGTAATGGAAAACCCTAGAATATATTTTT
>PXCO01000164.1 GCA_003565295.1 Cyclobacteriaceae bacterium | reverse complement strand
TTGGAAGAAAAAATCAAACCGGACTGGCCAATGATAGAAAATACCTTAAGCCAAAAGACCAATACCACCAAAACAGAACTGCTGCCCCCATTTGAGCAGTGGCCGGAAAAAGAGCAGAAAATGCTGTTGGCATTGACCAAAGAGATGAGGGGGAAATTAGGTTATAATTAATCATTGATGGATAATTTTTTTACTTTAATGATTTATTCTTTTAGTTGAAAATAAGGGAAATATTAATTGAAAATGGAAAATTGAAAGTTGAAAATGAGGGATTACGAATGATTGGTTTGAGATTTAAGAATTGGGATTTAGGGTTTTTCAGTGATGAGTTTTGAGTGAATGACATGAGTGATTTTTGAAAGAGTGGGATGAAAACAGCCCTGGTAATATTTTCTCTTAATTCCCTTAACTTCTTAATGGTTATTCAATTTCGAATTACGAATGGGGAGGGTATTAATTGAAAATTGAAAGTGGAGAGTTGAAAATGAGGGATTACGAATGAGTGATGGGTGATGAATGATGAGTGATCATAATTAGATTTTTGGAAGAGTGGGATGAAAAAAGTCCTGGTAATAATTCCCTTAATTCCTTAATGGTTAATAAATTAAAATTCAAATACAGCGCATTCCGATAATCTTAAAAAAAAGTCTTCATGGTTTCTTTCCTAAGAAAACCCCTAATGAATGGTTGAGATTAAAAGGGGAAATGTGGGTAAAATTTTCAACTTTCAGTTCCCCCTGAAATGTGCTGGGTGAATTTGCAATTTCTCCCTGATATCTACAAAACACCATTTGAAATACCATTCAAAAAGAGGCCATTTGCAATGGCCAAACTAGAATATAATTTAGATTTAACTTATTCAAACCACCACATCCGCAAACCATGCCTTCTGCTCCTCTCCCTTTTGGGACTGAGCAAGCCGAAGACCGACTCTTCCAAGCAAAGGATGGACGGCATGGACCAAAACCCCTATGCAATGCAATTACCAAAGACAACCCAATCGCCAACAGTCCTCGTCTTTCAACCAATGAGAAATTCATTTAAAAAGTATGCAATTCGAAAATTAAAGTTTCAAATTGCATACTTTTTTAGTAATTTTAAAAATCTACTGATTTTAAATAAAGATGATCCGTCGGATTCTTGAAGATAAACTGATCCAAAGTTTGAAATCCATGCCGGTAGTCGTCCTACTGGGGCCCAGACAGGTAGGAAAGACTACCCTCGCAATAGACCTGACCAAATTAGAACTGGGTAAATCCTTCCATTATCTGGATCTGGAACTTGATTCAGATCTGGCGAAGCTGGATGATGCGGAAAGCTACCTGAGAAGGTTTGAAAACCAACTTTTGGTTATCGACGAAATTCAACGTCGTCCCGAGTTGTTTAAAATCCTTCGGGGGTTGGTGGACTTAAGAAAAAGAGCTGGGGAAAGAACTGGCCATTTTTTACTTTTAGGGTCTGCATCGAAAGATTTATTGCAGCAGTCTTCTGAGACCATGGCGGGTAGAATCAGGTATTTGGAACTTTCTCCCTTTTCAGTTTTGGAGTTGCATCACCATGAGCCATCGGAATTTAACAATGAGAAACTGTGGCTTAGAGGAGGGTTTCCAGATAGTTATTTAGCCGAAACAGATAGTGACAGTTGGGACTGGAGATACGATTTTATCACTACCTACGTAGAACGGGACATACCCTTATTTGGGCCCCAAGTTTCACCTTCCCGCATGAAACGATTTTGGTCCATGCTGGCGCATTACCATGGCCAACAAGCTGTACTTAGCGAAATAGCAAAAAGTCTGGAGGTAAGTCACACCAGCATTCGGACCTATTTGGACATTCTTCAGGATTTCTTTATGGTGAGACAGTTGCAACCCTGGTCTGGGAATACCAGAAAAAGATTGGTCAAGTCCCCAAAAATCTATATTCGAGATACTGGTTTGTTACATAGTTTATTAACTATCCCCAATTTCGAACAATTGATGGGACACCCCTTGGTTGGCGCTAGCTGGGAAGGATTTGTAATAGAAAATATCAGTAGGCTGTTGACACCTGATTGGGTCAGCAGCTATTACCGATCAAGCAATCAAAGTGAAATTGACTTGGTTTTGGAAGGTCCTGACCGGGAGGTTTGGGCCATAGAAATCAAAAAATCGGTTTCCCCCAAATTGAGTTCAGGATTTTACCATGCTTGTGAGGACATCCATGCCACAAGAAAGTTTGTGATCTATTCCGGTTCCGACCAATTTCCTATGAATGGCGGTGTCGAAGTAATGGGACTGGTGGCATTTTTGAAAATGATTCGGGAAAAAAATTAGGACAAACAGGAATGAAAAGTGAGGGAGTTACGAATGGGTTTATTAATTGAAAATGGAAAATTGAAAGTTGAAAATGGGGAATTAGGAAGGGTTGGTTTATGATTTTTGGGTTATGGGTGATGGGTGATGAGTTATGAGTTTTGAGTGATTTGATTTTTGGAAATGTAAGAAATAAACAGCCCTGGCAATATATCCCCTTAATTTCCTTAACTTCTTAATGGTTGGAAAATCAAAACAAAGTTCACTAAAAAATGTGTAATTTTATCGTAACTTCAATCAACTAGACAAGAGCTTTGGAAAAGGAACGAAAAGTTGACCTGGTCAAAGAACCTTTCACCGCTTATGGTTCCTATACATATGCGGACTACCTTACCTGGCAGCTCGATGAGATGGTGGAGCTGATCCGGGGGAAAGTGTTTCGGCAGGCGGCGGCTCCCCGTAGAATCCACGAGGAGCTTACGGTAGCCCTGGTTACAAGAATTCACGGATTTTTAAAAGGGGGAAGCTGTAAGGTGTATACCGCTCCCTTTGATGTGCGGCTCCCTATCTCCTCCAAAGATCCCAATAAAATCGATACCGTGGTGCAGCCAGATCTCTGTGTGGTCTGTGACCCGGAGAAGCTGGACGAACTGGGCTGCGTAGGCGCGCCTGACCTGATCGTGGAGATCCTGTCTCCCGGAAACAATAAAAAGGAGCTGCAACTCAAATACGAGGTGTACGAGACATCCGGAGTGAAGGAATATTGGGTGGTACACCCCGACGAACGTACCCTGTTGATCTATACCCTGGAATCCTGTAACTACCGGCCTTCCCGCTTGTTTACCCTGGGCGATCGGGTAGCATCTCAGGCCCTCCCGGGGTTTGAATTGGATTTGGATGAGGTGTTTGGGGAGTTGTAAGTTTAGGAAAGTGGTTATCAATTGAAAATTGAAAATGGAGAGTTGAAAATGGGGGAATTACGAATTACGAATGCGTTAATAACGAATGGGGGAATTATGGGTGATGAATGATGAATGATGAATGATGAATGATGAGTGAGCATTTTGAATATCGGAAGTATTGGACGAATAGAGCCTTTGTTAAATTTTTCCCTTAATTCCCTTAACTTCTTAATGGTTGATAATTCAGGATAAACAGGTGCGGCCTATTAAAAAACTTTTTTGGTTTCAGTCCTCAGAAAAGCAATAATGGATGTTTGAATTCAAATGTGGAAACGTAGATATTATATTTAATTTTCAACCTTGAAGCCTTCTCCTTCAGGAAGTACCTTTCCCACTTATTTTTCATTTTCAAAATTCACCTGATAGGCAAACCGGTAATATTTCTGGTTTTCCTTATCCCAGACTGGTGGGGAAAAACTGATATCCTCTAATACCATTTGATGATCTGCCATCAAATTGTAAAATATTAGTTGTTGAAAATTACTACTTTCGATTGAAACGGTAAGGTTAAAAATGGTTAATTGAGAGGGTTTGTTGGCATTAAAATCATCAAAAAGTAAAAAACACTCCTATTTATCCTTCTGGATTTCCTAATTTGAGAGTCCAAAAAGCAGATTAAAACATGCCCACCCTCAAAACCCAAAAGATCACGGCAAAGAGCCGCAGGGAGTTTTTGACCAAATTCGGAACTGTAAGTGCCCTTGGCCTTTTGACTTCCACCACGGCCATGCCTGTTACCACACCTCCGCTTCGAATAGAGGCCGGCCCTTATCTGCAAAACGTCCACGCAGATGCCGCTGCCATTATGTGGGTTACCAATCAGCCCTGCTTTAGCTGGGTAGAATACGGGGATGGAAATTACCTGCATCAAAAACTATTCGATTACAAAAATGGGTTGATACAGGCCAACAACCGCATCAACAAGATCAAACTTAAAGGCATAAAACCTGGAAGCACCCACAAATACCGGATAGTTTCCACCCCAATTTTGGAGGTGAAGGGTTCTCAGTTTCATTTTGGTGAGCCCTTCGTCAGCCCTATCTATACTTTTTCCACCCCAAAAGAGCAGGAAGACTCCTTTAAAATGGTGGTATTCAATGACCACCATGAGGGGCCACAGACCATACCGGAACTGCTCTACCGATTTGCCTACAAGGGGAATGAAAAGGATTTTGACTTGGTGGTCTTCAATGGGGATGTCTTTGACAACGCCGAATCCGAAAAGCAGCTCATAGAGCAGTTTTTACGGCCTTGCGTGGATATTTTCGCCAAAGAAACCCCATTTTTATTCGTTCAGGGCAACCATGAGGTCAGGGGGGCTTTTGCGAGAAATATACCGGATTATTTCTCCTTTGTGGATGAAAAGTTTTACCACGCCTTTTCCAGAGGCCCTATGAGGATTATTGTGCTGGATGGTGGAGAGGATAAAACAGACGACAATTGGGAATATAAGGGTTTGGCTGCCTTTGACCCCTACAGGGAAGAACAAAGAGAATGGCTGGCTGCAGAAATAAACTCGGAGGCCTATAAGAATGCACCTTTTAGGGTGGTGCTGATCCATATTCCCCCATGGCATTCCGGGGATTGGCATGGCCCCATTCATTGCAGGAAAATGTTTGGAGACCTGCTGAACAAAGGTAAAGTTGATCTATTGCTTTCCGGACATACCCATAGATACGGAACCTATCCTGCAGATTCTTCACACCATTTTCCTATAATGATAGGTGGAGGGCCAATAGCGGGAAATAGGACATTGATCAAGGTGGAGGCGAATGGGCAAACCCTAAAAGCTAAAATGATAAGGGATGATGGGGAGGTGGTGAGTGAACTGGCTATTCCCAAGCCTAAAAAAGGATAAAACAACCCAATAAGGCAAATGCAAGAAAGTTGGAACTTCAGCTGCCCCGCCGGGGCCAGAGACGTAGAAACCTTGATACAGGGGATCGTGGACACGCAAAGTAGGGAGATGGAGATATTCCTTTCCTACTACTATAAGGCCGAAGGTGCCGTGGTGGAGCAGATCCATCTGCTCAACACCCCCCAACGGGAGGATGAGTATTCCGGCAAAGTGCTGGTGGGTTTTCGCCTGGTCCATTTCAATGCCTGCCTCAATATCCATGATGAAGCCCCCGAAAAAATGGAATTGAGTTACCAATACGACCCTCAGGCAAGGCAGCTCACCCTTTCTGGCCCGGACTGGCCGGAAAGGGAGCCAGATGAGATTTGAAACATAATAGGAATGCAGCTTTAGCACCTTCCCATCCAAAATAAAATCGCAAAAGTAGTGGGCTTCAGCACAATTTTCAGGGAAGGGATTTTTTAGCTTCAAGGATAGAAAATTTGGCTAAAGCCAAAAGTGAAAGTCAGCCCCATTTAGCCTCCAGCTAAAGCAGGAGGCAATTAAAAACAATGAGTCCACAACTCAATAGGAATGCGGCTTTTACCCATTCGGTTTCACCCTTCTTTGGGAAGTATTAGAGGAATTCGGATAACCCGGCTATTGGCAGTGGCATAGACATATCCCCCTGATTCATCTAAGGCCACATTGGAAATCAGGTCCCCCACCTTGAGCCTGCCCAATGGTACACCCTGGGCATCAAACACCCAGATACCCCCCGGGCCAGAGGCGAGAATGATGCCGTTCTGAGTGACTTTTAGTCCGTCCGGAAGCCCCTGATCTGTTTTGAAAGCTTCCGAGGCATCGTAGAAAACCTTCCCATTTCCCGGGGTTTTTCCTTGTTCGAGTACCTGGTAGATGTACCATACAGGCTTTTCAGGGTCTGAATTGGCAATGATCAGGGCATTTTCGCCGGGTAGAAAAGCTATCCCATTTGGCCTGGAAATGCTGTCCAGCAATAATATTAGCTCATCCTCCGTAGAGCTATATCTATACACTCCCTGAAAGTCCAATTCCTTTTTGGGATCCTCCATTCTCTTCTCCAAACCATAAGCAGGATCTGTAAAATAAAGGTTTCCCAACAGGTCATATACGGCATCATTGGGACTGTTGAACCTTTTCCCCTGGTATTCCCCAATGATGGTCTCAAATTCAGATCGGGGTTGGTCTAATGGAGCCAGCATTTTGGCCATTCTCCTGTCCCCATGTTGGCAGAGCACCAGTTCCCCATCAGGGGAAAGCAGGAGCCCATTGGAACCTGACTCCCCACCCCGGGGAGTTTCCCCTGTGTAACCTGCCGGTTTCAAATAACTACTGACCCCATCCCCTTCAGACCATTGTAACACCTCATTGTTGGGGATATCCGAAAAAAGCAATTTCCCTTCCTCCTCCAACCAAAGCGGGCCTTCCGTCCATTCAAAACCCTCTCCCAATATCTCCAGGTCAGTCCCATCAGGAAAGAGCATATTCATAATCTCATGGTCCCTTTCTATGGTCAACTGCAAAGCTTTGGATGCCGGGGCTTCACCTTCCTTCTTTTCAGTGGAAGGAGTGCAGGCAATGATCATGGCAATTGAGAATACTCCAAGGCAAAGGTGAGAGGCAGGTGGCTTCATGGTGTAGGTATGTTTTTTATTCTACTGAAAACTTATAGGTACAACTGTGCTCGTATTTTTCCCCTGGCCTTAGCACCACCGAGGGGAAGTCGGGTTGGTTGGGGCTATCGGGGAAATGCTGGGTTTCCAGGCATATGGCCGCTCTTTTACCATAGGTCTTGCCCTCCTTGGATTTGCTTCTCCCATCCATAAAGTTTCCGGTATAAACCTGTACACCGGGCTGGGAGGTATACACCTCCATTACCCTTCCATTCTCAGGCACCTTTACTTTTGCAGCTTTTATTACCCCAGAGGGGTAATCTTTATGATTGAGCACCCAGTTATGGTCATATCCCCCGGCGATCTTCAGTTGATCAAAATCATCATCAATGCGCTCGCCTACAAGATGCGGGGTGGTGAAATCCATAGGCGTACCTTCCACCGGGGCTATTTCGCCAGTGGGTATCAAGACCTCGTTGACCGGGGTATAATAATCCGCATTTAAGGTGAGTTCATGATTATGTACATTGCCTTCTCCATGTCCATTCAGGTTGAAAAAGGAATGTTGGGTTAGGTTTACAATGGTGGGCTTGTCGGTTTCTGCCTCATAGGTGATTTCAAAGGCATCCTCGTCGGTAAGGGCGTAAGTCATGATCACCGTAAGTTCACCGGGGAAGCCCCCATGCATATCCGGGGAAATCAGCTTCATTTTTAGATGCTGATCAGAGGAATCCAGCACTTCCCATACCTCCTTGTGGTAGCCTCCGGGTGACCCATGTAGGTTATTGGGGCCGTTATTGGCCTCCAGTTGATAGGTTTTGCCATCTAGTGTAAACTGGGCGTTGGCTATCCTATTCCCATATCTTCCGATGGGGGCTCCAAAATAACTGTTGGGGTGGTTGAGGTAATCTTCAAGTGTTTCGTACCCAAGAACAACATCCTCAAAATTCCCATCCTTGTCGGGCACAAAAAGCTCCACCACCCTGGCGCCAAAGTTGGTGACGGTCATTTCCAGGCCATTCTTGTTCTTTAGGGTATATAAAGCTATTTCTCCATCTTCATGGGATTTGCGGAATTGCTCCTCATCAAGTTTGCTGTACATGGTCTGTTCGGTTTCTTCGGTGTGTTGGGTGTCGGCTCCGCCGCAGGCAAAAGCCAGTCCCGCAATAAAAAGCATTAAGGTTTTTCTCATATCATTGTGGGATGGTCTCACGATATAGTTTATCATGAAGGTTTTTCAAAAAAGAAGGATCAAATTTGATCACTTCCCTATCATAAGTCATTAGTCCGTTCACTTCCACCTCCACATCGGTGGTCTGGGTATACACTGCTGCCGAAAGTCCCTTGCTAATAAAGGGAATAAGGTCTTCGATCAGCTTTTCATACCTATTGGCCAGGGCCTCCTTGTTCTCAAAACTTTGATACCCCCAGTTATCCTTTTCCTGCCAGGTATGCCCTTCCACAGGAAGACCCAGCCCACCAAATTCACCCAGCACCAGTATTTGATGCTGACCCCAAATCCTGGGATCCGGCATTACAGGATCCGGGTAGTTATGCAAATCCATGATTTCCCCGGCTGTGGTAAAATTACCGCCACTGGCCGAATTGATCAATCGGGTAGGGTCATGAGCCTTTGTCCATTCCACGATTTCCTCGGTCTTAAACTGCCCCCAGGCCTCGTTGAATGGCACCCATACCACAATGGAAGGAAAATGGTAATTGGCATCCATGATCGCTTTCCACTCCCTTCTAAATACCTCCTCTGAATCAGGTGTCCTTTCCTTATCCGTGCCTTTACCGTATACCCCTGGTCTTATCTCCCATCTATTACCCATGTCACCACTGGGCATATCTTGCCAAACCAGTACCCCCTCCCGGTCGCAGTGATAATACCACCTGGCAGGTTCTACCTTCACGTGTTTACGGATCATGTTAAAGCCCATTTCCTTGGTCTTGATGATATCGAATAGCAAAGCTTCATCAGTGGGTGCTGTATACAGTCCATCCGGCCACCATCCCTGGTCCAAAGGACCATACTGAAAGAGAAATTTCCCATTCAACATCATCCGCTGAGTTCCCTCCGCATCGGTTTCCATACTGATTTTCCGGATCGCCGTATAGGATTCCACTTCGTCCAGGGTACGACGTCCATCTGTTAGGCTTACCCTGATCTCATATAAGAATGGGCTGCCCGGTGACCAATGCTTAGGGGAATCTAAGGACAGGGTAATCTCCTCACCTGCCTTTCCTTCTGCCTCGGCCACAATATTTTCATTGTCCAGGGCCTGCACCCTTAAAACCTGCCGGTCTTCTTTTCCTCTCACCTCTGAAGTAATCTTAATCGCACCTTGATCAAAATCCGGGGTGATTTTTAAACCTGCAATATATTTTTCAGGAACAGGTTCCAACCAAACGGTTTGCCAAATCCCGGTGACGGGGGTGTACCAAATCCCACGGGGATTGTTCACCTGTTTGCCCCTGGGCTGTGGGCCATCATCAGTGGGATCCCATACCCTCACCAGCAGTTCCTGATTCCTTCCGGAGATCAGGTGGTCTTTTATATCAAAACTAAAGGGGTCAAACCCACCCTGGTGCATACCCACTGAATTACCATTTACAAAGATCTCGGCTTCCCAGTCCACTGCCCCAAAGTGCAGCAGCAATCTTCCGCGGCGCATGGACCTGTCCACTTCAAAAGAGGTCTTGTACCACAGCTCCTGGTCCTTACCTACCATTTCACCTACCCCAGATAGGGCAGATTCCACCGCAAAAGGCACCAGGATATTTCCGTCAAATGTATTCGGCTTGCCTTCTCCTTTTGACCGGATGGCATATTCCCAAAGACCGTTTAGATTGATCCAGTTCTCACGGGTCATCTGCGGTCGGGGATAGTCGGGAAGGGGATCTTGTGGATCCAAATCTCCTGCAAAAATGGAAACAATTTTTTCTGATTTTGGCTGCCAATCGGTCTCCTGGGCTAAAACAAAAAATGGATGAACGGCAAGTAATAAAATTAGGTTAACTAAATAATGTTCTTTTCGCATGTTTAGTTGGGTTTAAGGCAAATTTAGGTTTTTTATTTTTTCAGCCAAAAGGTTTTAAAATTATAGCAACGGGAAAAATTTTCACCTTATAACCTTTAATTTTACGCAACAATGATGTTGATCACTCGCTTACAAGTAATTATAGCGCTGCTTACCATGACCCTAATGGGATGCCGGAAGGGTTCAGAACCCACAGCAGTGGAAAAATATGCCGCAAATGAAGAAGTTGCGGCCTATATGCGGGCATTTGAGGGGAGAGGAGACCTTACCGATGCTGACTTGCCTCCAAGTAGTCCGGAAAACACCCTGGCATCTTTTAAGCTTCCTGAGGATATGGAGGCAAGGCTAGTGCTTTCAGAGCCGGATATTCACCAGCCACTGGAATTACAATTTGACCATAAGGGAAGGTTATGGGTGGTGCAGTATAATCAATACCCTTATCCCGAAGGATTGAAGATCACCTCTATCGATAACCATAACCGGGTGAAGTTTGACAAGCAGCCTGAAGCTCCTCCGCTTGGGACCCGAGGAGCGGACAAAATCACATTCTTTGAAGACAGCAACGGGGACGGATATTATGACCAAGCCACGGATGCCATCACCGGGTTGAACATCGCCACTTCCGTGGCATTGGGGAGGGGGAAAATATGGGTACTTAACCCTCCATACCTATTGGCGTATCCAGATGCGGATGACGATGGAATTCCCGATGGGGACCCGGTGGTATGCGCGAGTGGTTTTGGGTTGGAAGACACCCATTCCGTGGCCAATAGCCTGCACTGGGGGCCAGATGGTTGGCTCTATGGGGTAAACGGGAGTACCACCACCGCAAGCATTTCCACAGCCAAAACTTCCAATTTAAGCTTTTCCGGTCAGGCCATCTGGAGGTACCATCCTGAGCTGGAAGAGTTTGAACTCTTTGCCGAGGGGGGTGGGAATAATCCGTTCAGCATTGAATTTGACAGTCAGGGGAGGGTTTTCTCAGGTTCCAACGGGTATGGTAGAGGCCCCTATTATAAGCAGGGAGCCTACTATATCAAAGGTTGGGGCAAGCATGGCCCGCTCACCGACCCTTTTGCCTTTGGATATTTGGAAAACATGCCACTGGAAGGCGAAAGGAAGCGTTTTACGCATGGTTTGGTAATATATGAAGCCAATGGGCTCCCAGATCGGTATCAGGGGAAAATCATATCGGTAAACCCGCTCCACGGATACCTTCAGATGAGCCGCTTTGAAAACCGGGGTTCCAACTTCAGCAACATAGACGAGGAAACACTGCTGGAAAGTACCGACAAATGGTTTAGGCCCATAGATATCAAGGTGGGACCGGATGCTGCACTTTATATCAGCGATTGGTATGACAGCCGCTTATCCCATGTGGATCCCCGGGACACCTGGTATAAGGAAAGTGGAAGAATTTACCGTATTTCTGCCAAAGGCAATAAGCCCAAGTCCTTAAATGAAGATCTTTCCCGGCTTAGTTCTAAAGACCTGCTCGCTTATTTCTCCCATCCCAACAAATGGTTTAGGCAACAGGCTTTAAGGCTATTAGGGGATAGAAAAGACCGGGTAATACTTGCCCCATTAATGAAAATCCTAGAGACAGAAAGGGGGCAACCCGCACTGGAGGCCTTGTGGGCAAGCTACCAAATAGAAGGGATTTCTTTGGAAATGGCAAAGATAGGACTGGAACATGTCAACCCCATGGTAAGAATGTGGACCATACGCCTGCTGGGAGATGAAAAAGAAGTGCCTGCGGATATTTTTCCCCTGCTAAAAAACAGGGTTAAGAAAGAAACCCACCCCGAGGTGAGAAGCCAGATTTTATCCACCTGTAAACGCCTCCCCCCTTATCAGACTTTTGAATTATTGACCGCGTTGATGGCATCAGAAAACAGTGAGCAGGAAGACCCTGATTTACCCCTTCAATACTGGTGGGCCGTATCTGCACAAGCCAGGAAAGATCATAATGCTGCATTGGAGTTTATCACCCAAAATAAACTAAATCACCACCCGCTGGTTTCGCAGACCTTACTCCCCCGTCTGGCACAGCAATGGACCTTACAGGGCAAGGAAGAACATTATAGAAGCTTACAAAGCCTTCTTCACCATTTCCAGAAAGAAGAGCAGCTATTGGCCATCAGCGAGGGGATACTGGAGGGCTCACGGGGAAAGGCACTAGGTGAGCTACCTTCCTATCTTTTAGAGGCAATGGAAACCTATATTGGGGGAATCAATATGGCATTTGTGCATGTAGAGGATAATCATCCCTCCGCTTTCGGGAGGGCTAAAGAACTGTTGTTTGATGAAAATGTCCCGTTGATCCAAAGAAACGCATGGATAGAGCAATTGGGATACGCTCAGAGTAATGAGGGAAAAGAATTATTACTGGAGCTTACGCAAAAAACCCCTTCCAAGGCACTGCAGAGGGCGGCCATTCAAGCACTTAGCTATTATCAGGATCCCGAAATCGGGGATGTATTGGCCAGGGCCTATCCACAGCTCAGGGCGGACAGTTATACCAGGGAAGCGTTAATCACCCTGTTTACGACTAGGGAGGAATGGGCATTTTCTTTTTTTGACGCCCTGGAGAAGGAAAGGACCATACACAGGGAGGACGTACCCCCGCATTTGGCACTGGCCTTTAAGGACCTTGAAGATAAGGACCTAATTCAAAAAGTAGAAAACCATTGGCCTGAGCTTGCGCCCTTGTCCGATAGGGAAAAAACCAACCGAATTAAAAGATACAAGCAAAAGATTGAGGAAGAAAAGGGCGATTTGCTGCTTGGGAAGCAGCTTTACCTGCAAACCTGTGCCGCCTGTCATGTGTTGAACGGAGAGGGTGGGTCCATAGGACCTGAACTTACGGGTTATGACCGTAGCGATCTGGAATACCTGCTATTGCACACGGTGGATCCCTCGGCGGATATCCGGGAGGGCTATGAGACAGTGATGGTAAAAACCCTTTCCGGATCTTTTTATTCGGGAAAGGTTCAGGATGAAAGTGGGGACATGCTCACCTTGTCGCCGGTTTTAGGCGGGAAAAGCGTCAACCTAAAGACCTCCGAAATAGCCCAAAAGGAATTGCAAAGCAGGTCCACCATGCCGGAAAGGATGCTGGAAAGGCTCTCCGATAAGGAGTTAAGGGCACTTTTTGCCTATTTGATGGAGTAAGGGGGATACTTTCGGCCGGAACCTTACCAGGCCGTCTTTAACATTCTGGGCATACCCCTATTTGTTTGGTGATCGATAATTCATTATTTTGTGATATGAGTATGACTGTAATGCTATAAAATTCTTTTTTGGCACTTTTCTAAGCCCTTCGCTATCTCCTATACATAGCGTAAATTTAATTTTAATCCCATTATTTTATAAATGATAAATTCAACCTGCTGTTCTATGGGGTTTTGTTGGCCTTAATGGATGGTTTAATCAAAAAATAGTATGTCAGAAATTCTTGCTAAAAAGGAAATAGAACATTTTATTCATAACGGCTTCTTACGTATCGATAAGGCGTTTTCGAAGGAAATTGCAGATAACGCGTTGGATATTCTTTGGAGAGATCTTCCTTGTGAGAGGTCAAATCCTTCCACTTGGACAGCGCCCGTCATTCGTTTAGCAGTGGGTTTGTAGTGGGCCTCACCATCAAGAGATGTGGCTGAATTTAGCAGCCTAAGTTGAGGTTGGATAAAATTTGCTTTAGACGCCTCCTTTACCTTTATTCAGAAGTTCTGATATTTACCTGCGCGTAAAATTATTATTTATGCCCCCGGTAGATTCCTAATCCTTTATACATCTGACCGACATACCGTTTCCCCTATGGGCAACAAAGCCCCAACCGACACCTGACCCATAAATATCCATGTCTGCATACCAAGCGGCATTTGGAGCCTCGCTTTCATTACTAACCCACCAATTTCCAGCGTAACCAATATCTGAAAAATAATTCTCGGGAAGCCCAGGAAGGCGGGCCCCACCTGGAAGTGCCCTAAAGCCAAAACTATCCACGCCGTTGCCGTTGTCCCTCCAGCCAGACGTTGATTTAAGCTTTGTCCCGGGATCTCTCCCAATACGTGCTATCAGAACCTCCCAGTCATCATAACTGGGCAGGTGCCACCCTTCCGGACATGCGGTTAAAGCCGCTGGCCAATTGTACAACACACCATAAGTGATGTAATTGGTGGTAACTTTAGCTTCATCAACATCTGACCCTTCATAACTATGTACATAATAATAAGGTGTTGAAGGAGAATCAACTGATTTATCCACTACACTAGGTAAAAATTTAAGATTCTCCGCCATCCATATCTGATCTCCGATTTTGACCCACTTATACGATATTCCATCTCGTGCGTCTGAGAAATTGCCGGTTTCGACTATTATATCTTCTCCTAATTCATCTTCCTTCTCACATGAGATAAAGGTAATGGAGATGCCTACAATCACCACCCATAATGGCAATGCTGTTTTCATAGTTAATTTTGCTTAAAGATTATTCTGCTTTTTCTGAGGTTGGTTAGTTGAAAGAATACGAGAGCAATCTACAAAAAATAATTATTTGTTTTATACGTACTTGAACGGAATTAATAATAATTGCAATACTTTTTTTTCCGATTGTTTTACCCATTATCCCCTTTTCCGAACATCCAAAAGAAAACTATGAAAAAACAATTTTTAAGAATCCTTGCCATTTATCCTTAGAATTGATCCCCATGAAACCATTTGCATGAACACTTGTATTTATAGGAATATTATATCATAAATTAAATAATATACAAATTTTATTACGTAAACAATTATAACCACCGCTTATTTCCTCAATGCCCTTCCTGCCACCTTGCCGGTATAGGCTCCGTCCTTTATCACCCAATCTCCATTCACAAAGACATGTTCCACCCCAGAAGCCAGTTCATAGGGTGACTCGAAGGTGGCATTGTCACGGAAGCGCTGCGGATCAAAAAGCACAAGGTCGGCAAAGTAACCCTCTTCTATTTTCCCTCTTTCCGCTATCCCGAAGATCTCTGCAGTACGTACAGAGGACTGGTAAATCGCAAAGGGTAAGCTTATCCACCCTTCCTCTAAGGCGTAATACCCAATTTTTCTGGCAAATGACCCAAATTTCCTGGGGTGCCCGGAGGATGCATCAGATCCTGTCACCACCCAGTCCCTATTCATAAAACGTCGCAAATCCTCCTCCACCATATTGTAGGAAATCACGCCCAACCCCTCAAACTCACTGACCAGATGAATCACCGCCTCCGGGGGCGAAAGCAATAATTGCTCTGCCACTTCTTTCAAACTCTTTCCCTCCATATCTGGCATTCCGGTCTCTGAAAAAACCAATGCCTCTGCCCCTCCCCTTTTCCGGATGTTATCCTCTATTTCCACAAGCAAACGCTTTCTGGATTCAGGGCTTCCAAATCGCTGCATCAGGGCTTCATGTCCACCCGCTTCGGCCCACCTGGGAATCACCGTAGGTTTAAATCCCGTTTTGGAAGCCAAATAAGGATATTGGTTTGCGGTGACCGTAATTCCCTCTTTTTGTGCCTGCTCCACCAGATCCACTACCTGGGCACTCTTTCCCCATACATCTGCCCCTAAGGCCTTGATATGAGAAATGTGCACCGGGATTCCCGTCTCCCTGCCTACGGCTATGGCTTCCTCCACAGCCGCCAACAACCCCACGGTGTAGGAACTCTCATCCCGCATATGGGTATCGTAAATCCCCCTATACTCTTGCGCTACCTCTGCCAAGGCCACCACCTCTTCCAAATCTGCAAAACTGCCCGGGGCATAAAAAAGGCCAGTAGAAAGGCCAAATGCTCCATCCTTCATTCCCTGTCTGACCATCTCCCTCATCTTGTCCATCTCCTAAAAATATTCATTTAACAGTGTGGCGGCCCTAAACACCACCTACTTCGCCAACTTCGGGGCCGAGTTGGCAGTGGTATCCATGCTTCCCGCCTTTTTTGAATCTGTTTTCAGCATCAGCCCTACTTTGGCCGGAATGGTGGCGGCTTCATTTGCAGTGGTAAATCTATTTGCCAGGCCCATTGGAGGAGTACTTTCTGATTCTTTAGGGAACAGAAAAAGAACCATGCTGATGTACATGGTTGGGATTGCCATCGGTTTTTTTGCCATGGGTTTCATCAATGCCACCTGGCCTTTATGGGTGGCCGTTGCGGTCACCATTTTATGTTCTTTATTTGTACAGGGTGCAGAAGGAGCCACCTTCGCCGTCATACCATTTATCAAAAGGAACATGACCGGACAAATCTCCGGGATGGCAGGAGCCTATGGCAATGTGGGTGCCGTGGTATACCTGATCATCTACAGCATGGTGGACAGCCAAACATTCTTCTTTATCCTGGCAGGTGGAGCTGCTTTTAGTTTCCTCTATTGCTTGATTTTCCTGAAAGAACCGGAGGGTTCATTTGCAGACGAATAATTCATGATCTAGGTCAAAAATTGGGATTTATGCATTTTAATTAATCTATTTTTGATTAATTTGCCACCAAAATCACTAACAACAATGCTAAAATTAACCATTAATTGGAATGTACTTTTCCAATACCCCTCCATTTCAGGTAAGCCATCTTACCGGCTTATCAAGGTAATTACCATTTGCTTGGGATTGGCCACCCTAGCAAGCTCCTGCGCTCAAGAAGAAGACCTGGCCGCGAAGGCCGAGCGCATACATGCCCAGGTGCTTACCATGGACACCCATGCGGATACCCCACTGGTGCTGGCCAGGCCAGGATTTGACATTCGCCAGGAACACGACCCCTGGAAATCAGGCAGCCAGGTAGATATACCCAGGATGCGTAAGGGGGAGCTGAATGGCATTTTCTTTATCGCCTATCTGGGTCAAGGTCCCAGGGACAGTGCCTCCCACGTGCTGGCAGATGAAAAAATGACAGAATATTTCGATTTAATTCATCGGACTATTACCGAAAACCCCAATGACCTGGCTTTGGCCACGGTTCCAGAGCATCTTGCGCAATCTGCTGAAGAGGATAAAATAGCTATTTATATTGGCTTGGAAAATGGCTACGCTCTCGGTACGGACATCAATAAGGTAAAAAAATACTACGATTTGGGTGCCAGGTACATCACGCTCAGCCATAGCAGGAACAATGAAATCTGCGACTCCTCCACGGATCCCGATGGCCCGGAACATGGTGGGCTCAGTGATTTTGGCAAGGAGGTGGTGAAGGAGATGAACCGCCTGGGGATGATGATCGATGTGTCCCATATCTCCGATGATGCCTTTTATGATGTGATCGAACTAAGCACCCAACCCATAGTGGCCACGCATTCCTCAGCCAGGGCCCTCTGTGATCATCCCCGAAACCTCACCGACGACATGATCAAAAAGCTGGCCGATAAGGGTGGCGTGGTACAGGTAAATGCGCTGAGTGCTTACGTGAAGACCCCTGAACCCAACCTGGAGAGAGAAAAAGAGATGGAGCTTTTAAGGGAAACCTATGGTGATTTTCAGGAAATGAGCCCGGAAGATAGGGACAAGTACCGGGAAGAAATGAGGGCGCTTAGGGAAAAGTACAAGGATGACCTGGCCTCAGTAGCAGATTATGTGGATCATATTGATCATATCGTGGACCTGGTGGGCATAGCGCACGTGGGCATAGGCATGGACCTGGATGGGGGCGGTGGCCTCAGGGACTGCTACGACATCAGCGAGATTCAGAACATCACCTACGAATTGGTGAAAAGGGGGTATTCCGAAGAGGACATCGCCAAAATCTGGAGTGGCAACTTTATGCGGGTCTTTCAGGAAGTGATGGAAAGCGCCCAGCAGGATTTGAGGATCATGTAGCAATTTAGGGATACGTTCTTCCAATCTTGTTTTCACCACCCCCTTTTCCCCCTCCTAAAACAGAAGGGGGAAAAGGGGGTGGTTGTACGTAGGGTGATTTTAAATTGGCATCAGATTTCATTTGCCACGGATGCACTTATTTCCACGAATTATTTTGGTTGAATTAACCCTTCAGATTTTCAAAACCTGGAGTTTTTTTTTCGGAGGCGATATCCACTTCTTAAAGTCAACGCAATATCCATATGTCTCGCTCAGAAATTCCCGGCTCCATCATCAAAGACACCCTTAATGTCTGAAAATAAATACTGAACATCTCTATTTACTCCCATTTCACAAACCTACTATCCACCAGCTCCTCAGGGGCAATTTTTTGTTTTATTAATTTCAGCTCAGACAATACATCCATGATATTTTCGAGGTCTTTCTTGTTTACCGCAGAGGAGGCAGCCCAGGTAGTCTGTGAAAACCATTCGGCTACATCGGAAGCATTAAGGCCATAAAATTCCTGAATCGCCTCCTTGGTGGAAGCAGCCTCTTTGCCAAGGGCAGTGTTGAAGGCATATAGCCCATCCCTTATCCTCTTGAGCACCTCTGGGTGTTCGAGGAGGGCACGTTCACTCGCCACCATGACAAAGCAAGGCCAGGGAGTGGGTATTTCCCCTACCCTTCGGAATAAACCCTTATCCACCAGCGGTTGGGTGGTGTATTTTTCCCATAAAAAGGCCTTCGGGGTGGCTTTCTTAAAGGCCTGGATTGCCCCTTTCAGATCGCCTATCACCTCAAATTCCAAGGAATCAACCGGCCAGGCCTCCCTTTTCGCTAATAGAAATGCCATCAAATGCGACCCTGAGCCCATCCGGCTTACCAAAAAGGGGAGATTCTTGAGTTGGTGGATCTCTTCTATGGAGGAGTTGGCAGGCGCGTGGATCCCCCAAATTAATGGTGATCGTACATGAAAACCGATGATTTTACCGGAGCTACCCTCAACTTTGTCCTTAATAAAGCTTTCCGAAAGGATGATGGCCAAATCCGCTTCACCCTCTCTTATGGCCCGGTTCATGGCCCCAGACCCTTTGGGCTCATCCCTCCATTCTAAAATTAACTCCTCCTTTACAAAGGGCTGAGCTTCTACCAATTTCCTCCAGGGATAGTTAAAATGTTCGGGTACTCCTATGATCCTGATCTTTTCCATACCCAAATATACATAAGCCTGGCAGGTATTTCCCTAATTAAAAGGGCTTATAAAAGGATTTTAGCCACGGTATTTATATCTTTGAGCATTAAAATTTGGCATTCTTAGAAATCATGCCAAAAAATCCAATACATATTCCAATAAATATATACCATATGAAATTTAAACCAGGAGTAAAATACGGTGAGGAATTGAAAGATCTTTTGGCGTATGCCAAGGAAAGTGAATTTGCCATGCCGGCAGTAAACTGTATCGGCACCAATTCGGTAAACGCCGTGCTGGAAACAGCCAAGCGGATCAACTCCCCCGTGATGGTTCAATTCTCAAATGGGGGTGCCCAATTTTTTGCCGGAAAGGGACTTCCCAATGATACACAACAAGCCTCTGTGGCAGGAGCTGTTTCGGGTGCCATGCATGTGCAGAAGATGGCAGAAATCTACGGAGTGCCCGTGATCCTACACACCGACCACGCTGCCAAAAAATTGCTTCCCTGGATTGATGGCATGTTGGAAGAGGGCAAGGCCTATTACAATGCCTTCAAAAAGCCGCTTTACAGCAGCCATATGCTCGATCTTTCCGAAGAGTCCCTGGAAGAAAACATAGAAATCTCCAAAAAGTATTTCCAGGAGTTCCATAAACTGGACATGGCAATTGAAATAGAGCTCGGTGTAACCGGAGGGGAAGAAGACGGTGTGGACAATACCGACATAGATAGCTCCAAACTCTATACCCAGCCCGAGGAAGTGGCCTATGCGTATGAGGAGCTCAATCAGGTAAGTGATATGTTTACCGTGGCAGCGGCCTTTGGCAATGTGCATGGCGTGTATAAGCCTGGGAATGTTTCCCTTAGGCCCATCATTCTCAAAAAGTCCCAAGATTACATCAATGAGAAATATGGCACCTCCGGCAAACCTGTGAACTTTGTGTTTCACGGAGGATCCGGTTCATCCGTAGAGGAAATCAGGGAGGCCAACAGCTATGGCAGCATCAAAATGAACATAGACACTGACTTGCAATGGGCATTCTGGGAAGGCATCCTTAAGTATTACAAGGACAAGGAAGGCTACCTGCAAACCCAACTTGGAAACCCGGATGGGACAGATACCCCCAATAAAAAATTCTACGACCCAAGGGTTTGGCTTAGAAAGGGAGAGGAAAACTTCAGCAAAAGGCTGGAAATGGCCTTCGATATGCTGAACTGCATCAATAGAAACCTTTGATATAAAGGAACAAAAAACACAATGATATGCTGCCAGGTGGATACTTGGCAGCATTTTTTATTTGCCAAATTTTAATCGTTCAATCAAATGTAGTTACTTTGTAATAACGTTTAAAAATTATGGAAACATCAATAATAAAAATCGGAAATTCAAAGGGCCTGCGATTGAGCAAGACCATTTTAGAAAAATACGGCATCAAGGACAAAGTGGAATTGATTCTCGAAAAAAGGCACATTATTCTGAAACCAATTGCATCACCGCGAGAAAATTGGGAAAAGGAATTTAAAAAAATGAAGGAAAACGGTGACGACAAATTACTGATGAGCGATGTGTTCGGGGATGAAAACCACGAAGAATGGACTTAAAGCAATATTCAATCGTTCTTATTAATCTCGACCCGACAGTTGGGAGTGAAATAAAGAAGACAAGACCTTGTGTTATTATTTCGCCAAATGAAATGAATAAGTACTTGAACACAATAGTTCTTGCCCCAATGACCACGAACTTAAACAAATATCCGACAAGGGTTCCGGTAAAACACAAAGGGAAGAAAGTAATGATTGCAATGGACCAAATCCGGACATTCGACAAAGCCCGAATTATCCGGGTTTTTGAAAATCTGACAAAATCAGAAATTGAAAAATGTAAGGAAGTAATAAAAGAAACCTTTGTGGATTAAAATTGGCAAAACATAAAGCCAATGAAAGAAAATCCTGCATAGGCAGGCCCAGCCCTACACCTACTGAATCACATGGACAACATACATAGAGAACCTTGCAAGTGATTCATATTTGGTGTAAATTTACATCAAAGCACAAAATTATGCCAAGACAAAGTATTACTTTCTCGAAACCAAATGATGAATGGTTAAAAGCTCAAATAGACAACGAGGAATATTCCAGTAAAAGTGAACTTGTCAACGATTTGATTAGACAGGCGAGAAAACAGCAAGCACATGTTGACTGGATTAGAGCAAAACTGGAAAAATCCGAAAGAAGTGGGTTTACCAGTGATACTAAAGACCAGATTTTAAAACAGTCTAAGTCCTTACTTAATGGCTGAATATAGGCTTAGCCATGCAGCCAAAGAAGACTTGATCCGAATCCATCATTTTGGAGTCAAAAAATTTGGTCTTGTTCAAGCTGACCTATACTTTCATGCATTTTTTGAGTGTTTTGAAATTATTGCGGAAAGGCCATATGCATTTGAATCTGTGGATTATATAAAAGAAGGATATAGAAGGTGTCCTTGTGGTTCTGACACTATATATTACAGACTAAATGATAATAGGGTTGAGATAATGGCAATTGTCGGAATGCAAGATCTCGGAAAAATACTTTAGCTGCTGACAGCCTCTTTTACCACATTAAATAGATTTTCTTTCGCAGTTAATTCAAATTCATCCTCTCCAAAATCCAGTTCGGGAAGCTGAATATACCGGTCAAAGCCGGCATTTTTGCCCTCCTCACCCGCACTGATCAACCAAATGGGGGTCTTTGCCTGCTTTGCAATTTTCATTAACTCATAACTCCCTTTGCCCTGTGCGGATTGCGTATCGAATTTCCCCTCTCCCGTCACCACTCTATCTGCCCACGCTACCCGCTTGGGAATACCTACCTTTTGGAAAAAATAGGTGGCACCGGACACCAGTTCACAATCAAAAAAAGCCGCCATCCCCAAGGCTATCCCACCGGCTGCACCGTAGCCCGGTAGATCTTGTAGTTTTTGTCGACTTTTGTCCTGCATGAGCCGGAACACCCGGGCACATGCCGCCCCAAATCGGGGCATGTCCTCCCTTTTTAATCCTTTTTGGGGTCCAAAAACCGGAATGGCACCATTGTCGCCAAAGAAATAATTGTTCACATCGCACAAAAAGGTGAATTTCACCTTTGGCAGTTTTGGGGGGAGTTGAATATGCCGGATCTTTAGCAATAATCCGGGTGTATAAGGGCGAATCTCTCTGCCTTTCTCGTCTAAAAACAACAGCCCTAAGGCCTGCAACATCCCCAAGCCCATGTCCACGGTGGCACTCCCTCCCAAACCGATCACTACCTGCTCAGCACCATCTTGAATGGCAGATTTTATCAAGGTTCCCGTGCCATAGGTACTACTCACCCAGGGATCCTTTTCTACCTCCCTCAACCACTTAATTCCCGAAACTGTGGAAACATCCAGGTAAGCTGTTTTCGAAGCTCCTTCCCATGAGAAAAATCCCTCAATGGGTCTTCCCAGAGCATCTGTGACCATGCTATTCCTTTTTTCCAAACCCAAGATTTCGCTCAGCAAAAAACAGGTGCCGTCACCACCATCGGCAATGGGACAGCAAAAAACCTCATCATTGGGATTACGCTCCACTATGGCATTTTTGATAATTTCCGCTGCTTCGTCAGCCTCTATGGTTCCTTTAAAAGCGTTGGGAGAAACTAACCATTTCATTTTTTGTCCAGTATTTTCATTCTATTAAAATAAGCTTTTGTCTCTGCTTTTACCTTTGGGGCCAGATATAAGGCCGAAATCATGGTGGGAAAAGCCATGATGGCATACATGCCGTCCACAAAGCTGATCACCACCGTGAGTGAGGTCACCGCCCCCCCTACTATGGTAATCAAGTAGAAATAATTATAGTAATCGGCCTTATCGGCTCCAAATAGATAGTTGAAGCACTTATGCCCGTAATAGCTATAGGTAAACATGGTGGACAATGCAAACACCAATACCGCAATCATCAGACAGTACTTGCCTATGCCCGGCAAACCCTTTTCAAAAGCCGAAAGCGTTAACAGCACCCCGTCCTGTTCCCCGGTTTTCCAGACCCCGGTCACCAAAATCACCAAAGCCGTAAGGGTACACACCACTATGGTGTCGATAAAGGGGCCTAGCATGGCAATAAGCCCCTCCCTTACAGGTTCTGAGGTTTTGGACGCCCCGTGCACCATAGGTGCCGTACCTATACCTGCCTCATTGGAAAAAGCCGCCCTTCTGGCACCAATGATGATCACCTGCCCAACGGCACCGCCCAATACCGCATTACCGGAAAAGGCATCGGTAATGATAAAAGATATCATTCCGGGCACTTCTCCCAAATTCTTGAATAAAATAACAAATACGCATACAAAATACATAGTGACCATAAAGGGGACCAGCCTTGAGGCCACCGCAGCAATTCGTTGTATTCCTCCCAGAATCACCAGCGCTACCAAGAGCATCATCACAATTCCTATGATCCATCTGGTGGGCTGCCCCCAGTCCAATCCCATAGGTCTCAACATCACCACTCGGAGTACCTCGGTAAGCTGATTGGCCTGGAAAATGGCCAATAGACCCATAATTCCCGCCACGCAGAAAATCACCGACAAAAACCTCCATTTTTCCCCCATACCTTCCTCTATCACATACATGGGCCCACCCTGCACGTGTCCGGAGCTGTCCTTTCCCCTATACATAATGGCCAGGGTACAGGTCACAAATTTGGTGGCCATGCCGACAAACGCCGAAACCCACATCCAGAAGATCGCCCCTGGGCCTCCCATTCCTATGGCTATGGCCACCCCGCTGATATTTCCCAACCCCACGGTGGCAGCAATCGCAGAAGAAAGGGCCTGTAGGGAAGTGATATCCCCCTGTGCATGGGGATCATCGTATTTACCACCTACCACTTTCATGGCATGGGGCAATCCCCTAAAGGGGATAAACCCAGAATATAGCAGCATGAAAAAACCACCACCCATCAATAATAACAGTAGTGGCGTGCCCCAAATCCAATCGCTAAACTGTATGATTATTTCTCCCACAAAAGGTTAGGTTTACCAAATGATAAAATGTTGCCCCAAAGTAAGGCTTTTATGCATAAAATCTAGGGATTTCAGCCTTCCTTTTGGGCAGTTTTGATGAGGGGAATAGCCTATTTCACTAAAGGTTCCTATTTTTGCAGTCGCCTGCAAGAAATCAAGTATGAATCCAGCAATAAAGACAGTAGTAGTAAAAATAGGTTCCAATGTACTTACTAGGGAGGATGGAAACCCGGACATGGAGCAGATGGCCTCCCTGGTGGAGCAGATGGTGTTCTTACGGGAAAAGGGTCTGCAGGTGGTGCTGGTCAGCTCCGGTGCGGTGGCTTTTGGCAGGAAAGGAATGCATACCCCACCCAAAGGAGATGCAGTGACCAAGAAGCAGGTTTGGGCTGCCACAGGGCAGATCTCACTGATCCGCAATTACCGGGAAATGTTTATGGCCAAGGGCCATCAGGTTGCCCAACTTATGGTGACCAAAGAGGATTTCAGGGATAGGAGGCATTACCTGAATATGAAGAACTGTCTGGATGGGTTACTAAAAAACGACATCATCCCCGTGATCAATGAAAACGATGCCGTGGCCATCACTGAGTTGATGTTTACGGACAATGATGAGCTGGCCGGGTTAGTTGCCGCCATGATCGATGCGCACTCCCTGCTTTTGCTTACCAACGTGGATGGTATCTATATGGGGCACCCCAATGATCCGGAATCACAACTGATCAGAAATGTTGGAAAGGAAATGCCTGATCTTCGCCAATATATTTCTTCCAGTAAATCTTCCTTTGGCCGGGGGGGGATGCTCACCAAGATGAGTATGGCAAAAAAATCCGCCGAATTGGGCATAGAGGTATTTATTGCCAATGGCAAAAAACCCCATGTATTGAAGGAGTTTTGGGAAGGCAAACTGATTTGCACCTATTTTGAAGCCGGTAAATCCAGGCATAACCATAAAAAATGGGTCGCCCATAGTGAGAACTACTCCAAAGGGGAGATAGTGGTGAATCAGGGAGCGAAAAAAGCATTGCTTTCCCCACATATCACCAGTTTGCTGCCCATAGGGGTGGTAGGGGTAAGTGGGGAATTTCTGAAAGGGGATGTGGTAAAGATCCTGGATGAGGAAGGCAATAAAATTGGACTAGGAAAAGCAGAATATGGCGCCAAATCCGCCATGGAAAAAATAGGTCAAAACCACCAGCGACCGGTGGTCCATTACGATTATCTATACATTTATGAACATGTCTGACACAGTATATTCGGAAAACAGCTTACAGGCTACTTTCCAAAAAACCCTAGAAGCCAGTAGGGCCCTTTCCCTGATTGGGGAAGAAAAAATCAATGAAGTGCTACGGGCGCTGGCCAGGGAGGCATTGGCAAATACCTCCCTCATCTTGAAAGCCAACCGGGAAGACCTGGAAAGGATGGATCCCCAAGATCCCAAGTACGACCGCCTAAAACTCTCCGAGGAGCGCATATCCGGCATCGCCCAAGATATAGAAAATGTGGCACAGCTTCCCTGCCCCCTGGGCAAGGTGTTGATGGAAAAGACCCTGGATAACGGG
This sequence comes from Cyclobacteriaceae bacterium, assembly GCA_003565295.1. Lineage (GTDB taxonomy): Bacteria > Bacteroidota > Bacteroidia > Cytophagales > Cyclobacteriaceae > Pleomorphovibrio. Next base: position 10,982 of record PXCO01000164.1, on the reverse strand, counting down.
TTGAACCTTCAAAAGACAAGGGTACCATTAGGAGTAGTGGGCATTATTTATGAATCCCGTCCCAATGTGACCTTTGACGTGTTCAGTCTATGCCTAAAGACCGGCAATGCCCTGGTACTTAAGGGCGGATCGGATGCACATGCCAGTAACACCGCAATTCTTGGGGTTATCCATAAGGTATTGCAAAGCTTTGATTTGGATACGGATATCGTGACCCTGTTGCCTGCCGACAGGGCTGCCACCAAAGAAATGCTACAGGCAGTGGGATATATAGACATCATTATCCCAAGAGGCAGCCAAGGGCTTATCAATTTCGTGAGAGATAACAGCAAAGTACCCGTAATAGAGACCGGTGCAGGGATAGTGCACACTTATTTTGATGCTTCGGCGGATCTGGAAAAGGGAAAACGTATCGTGGAAAACGCCAAAACCCGAAGGGTAAGTGTCTGTAATGCCCTGGACTGCCTGGTGATCCATGACAGCCGTTTAGGCGATTTGCAGGTTATCGTAGAGGGCTTGGCGCAGAAAGAGGTGCACATTTATGCTGATGAACAGGCATTCCAGCAATTGAATGGGGTTTACCCTGCTGCCCTGTTAGAAAGGGCAGGTGAGGCCCATTTTGGCACGGAGTTTTTGTCCATGAAACTCTCCATCAAGACCGTGGAAAGCCTGGAACATGCCATCTCACATATTACCCGGTATAGCTCCAAGCATAGCGAGGCCATAATTGCAGAAGATGAAAAAGCCGTCGACCATTTCCTCAAAGCTGTAGACGCTGCGGCGGTATATGCCAATACTTCTACCGCCTTTACGGACGGAGCCCAGTTTGGCCTTGGGGCTGAAATAGGCATCAGCACCCAAAAACTCCATGCCCGGGGTCCTATGGCTTTAGAGGAACTTACTTCCTATAAGTGGATCATTAGGGGTAATGGTCAGGTCAGGCCTTGATTTATTATTCCAGGATGTAGAGCATCATCCAATTAGATAAATTCCCAAGTATTTTCTGTTTAAGGTTATTATTATGAACATCCTATTCCTATTTCTTACAGCCTTTTCCCTGATGCTTCAAGCAAATGGCCAAGGAGCAAGCGCTTCCATCCCATCAGGTTTTGATAAGGAAAGAGAGGAAATTGATAAAGGTAGCCTTTTTAACTTTACATTATTTTTCTGAAACCGTGGGCACGGATAGAAGAGCGTTTTTATACAAACCCCCATCCTATAAGCCAGAGGAAGAATACCCGGTTTTATACCTGTCGCACAGCATTGGAGGGGATGAGGTGGAATGGTTGTGCCGGGAAAGCCCTCATGTTATTTTGGACAATTGTTCGCGGCTGTTGAGTAAATATAGACACCAAACACGATTATAAAAATTTCAGCATATACTTGTTATTTAGATTTTTATAAAATAAATTACAAGGGTAAAATTTATTTTCACCACAATAATTTGTTTTAACATGAAAGACATTGGTAAAAATCTATTGAAAGAACTGCCAAAATTTGACTTAGAAAAAGTTAAAAATTTTCATTTGGAAAATTTGTCAAAAACTTGTTGATTTTAGCAAACTTCAGCCCCAAAAAGGAAATTAAACCTTTTCCCTTTTTGGGGCATCTTCTTTTAATGTATGGATAGTTTAGAAGAAACATCAAATTCTATTATTTATTTTTTAAAAGAGCTTTCTTTTTCGCCCCATACAAAGGACCTGGTCTTCGAAGAAAGAAACCTTAAGGCTCATAAAGCATTATTTCTTCCATTTTTTCATGCTATTGCTGAGGCCTTTCCCTCCATAAAAGAGGAGCCGAAGAAAATTGCGGGTGCCGCAGTATATTTGGGAGCCATGGCGGTGTATGAACTTGACCCCGTGTTAGACCTCCAACTGAAAGCCGAAAAATCAAACCAGCATATTACCACCTCAATTAGTCTTTTACAACAAGCCCAATTATTGCTCAGCAGAATATTCACTCCGGATTCCATGTTTTGGGATGACTATTTTAGGAGATGGAGGTTACATTTTCATGAACTTGAATTAAGCAAAGTTAACAAGAAGACACAAATTCAATGGACCAGGGAGGACTATTATCACCTTCTTACCCATAAATATGCCTTGATTTTCACTCCCTTGGACATCTGTTACCACCTTACCCTCACAGATCGCAATACCTATACGCTGCTGGAAAACACCTTAAAAGATTTTATCATTGGTTACAATATTCCCAATGAGATTTCAGGCTTTCAGCAGGATGGTGAATTAAATATAGCCAATTACAGCTGGTGTAAACTTGTCCCAAGGTTGAAGGAAATGGGACTTCAAGCTGAAGATTACTCATTACCCGAACTGCATAAATTACTCTACCTTTCTGGGACGGCAGAGGAGATGTACCAAGAATCCTTACAAGCTTTTGAAAGGTGTCTGAAAACGATAAAAAAGCTAAATCTCGGTTTACTGGAAAACCTAATCAAAGCCAGGAAGGAAAAAATAAGAAAGGAAAGTGAAATGTCAAGTGATTATATTAAAGGGATAATGGGTTCATGATGAATTTACTTTTGGTCTATGCCTTTATATGCCTGATATACCATTCCATGGAGTTCTTTTTAATTCGGGCAATCCATGGAAAAAGCAGTATCAAATCCCTTTTAATGGGGATTCCATATATTACGGCTCAGGTTTTTTTAGTGACAGAATTTTTGATCGTTGGAGATAAATTTTCCTTGCCCTATCTGGGAATTATAGGAATGACCCTTGGGCTTGCCTTAAGGTGGACAGCCATCTTACAGGCAGGAAAGTCCTTCACCCATGAGATAAGGGAGGAAAAACATCAACAGCATAAGCTAATCACTTCCGGGGTGTATCGTTTTCTCAGGCACCCCTCTTATTTGGGCTGGTATATCTTCAGCCTTTCGGCACCTGCCTTCCTTGGGGCTCCAATTTCTTTTCTGCTGTTCGGTTTTTTAGGATGGCTGTACTTCAGGTCAAGGATTAAAATAGAAGAAAAATATTTGACCCTTTTTTTTGGCAATGACTACAAAACTTACCAATCCCAAACCCCATCAGGGATTCCATTTATTGGCTGAGGATTAACTCAATCGATTCTATTATGTTACATAAAAACCGGCACTTTTTTCCGAAGGTGACCCAAGGCTAAAACATTTATAAGTGTTTTAGGATAAGTTGGTTACATTTGCATTAGTAGGGTGCTTTTTCATCTGTGCATCTGTGTCCATCTCACAAACCCATCTGTGCATCCATGGCCATTTCACAATCCCATCTGTGCATCAGTGGCCATTTCTATAACCCCATCTGTGCATCTGTGGCTATTCTACAATCCCATCTGCGCACCTGTGTCCATTTCTATAACCCCATCCGTGCATCTGCGGCAATTTCTATAATTCCATCTGTGCACCTGTGGCTATTTCTACAATCCCATCTGCGCACCTGTGTCCATTTCTATAACCCAATCTGTGCATCTGTGGCTATTTCTATACTCCATCTGCGCACCTGTGTCCATTTCTATACCCTCCTTTGCCATAAAGGTTTCCTCATAATCAAAGTGGTAATGCAGAGGGTTACCTCCACCGGGGCTGAGCTGAATTCCCAATAAGGTATATTCCCCTCCCGTTTCCTTTGAAGTCTTCACAAAAGTCACTGTATCATCAAATATGGGATTGTTGATCACCCGCTTCATAAAATTAAATTTTAAGTTAAAGAATGCCCTAAACTATTCAATTAGGGGCGAAATCCCAAGCCGAACTGCAAATAGGGGCCACGCATAAAACTATTCATATTGAGGTTGGCCAAAGGGTAATTGCCCACAGGTAACTCGTAGCCGGCGTGTATGGAGTATACCAGGTTAAAAATCTTTATACTGGAAAGGGGCATGGCATAGGCCACCAGCAATTCCGGTTTCAGCATCATTCCCCTGCTCACCAGCGTGCCATCAAAATCAGGCTCTTCAAACAGTAAGGGAAAATCCGGTTTACCGTCTTTTTCCAGGGTATACCGCAGGTTACCATACCCCACCCCTCCCAAGAGTCCTAATTCTAAGTTGTTTCTTTTAAAAAGCTGTAACCCTAAATTCCCGTAAAACCTTACGGAATTAAGGGTTTGGGAAAATTCCTCATTTGCCCTATTGAAGGTACCCAAATTGATCACCTCGACCCCATACATCACCCTCCGGTTTTCCCCAATGATTTTAAGCCCGAAGTTACCCCGTACATCCGGCAAGGGCGCAAAGCCATGGGCTTCAAGAAAGGGGTTTAATGCCTCCGGGCTATTGAAATGCCGGCCATAGACAAGATGTACCCCAATGGTGGCATCGGAGTAAAACATATTTTTATCGGTCAGGGTGATACCGGCCCCAAACCTCACAAAAGCACCACTCTGTATATTATCAAAACTTAGCCCATTTAAATCCCATGCATTTTCAAAGGGGCTAAATGCATAACCGAATTTCCCAATCAGTTCCAGTGCCTCATCCATCCTGGGAAGGGGAATATCATAGCCCAGTTGAAAGCCGATTTCAGTCAAAAAACCCCCAAAATATTGGCTTCCTTTATGTATGTTATTTTTTCTCAAAATAAAGCCCTGTTCCGGGTCGGCCAAAAACTCATCCAAACTGCCGAAATCCCTGTCCCTAAGCATTTGGAAGTTCATGAAGCCCGTACCTAAAGACATATAATGCATAAGGTTAAACCTCCCCTCATCGATCATGGAATAGCCCACGTTTAAGAACAGCCGGGTGGTCCTGTAGTCCACATCGTAATCCCTGAATGTGGAGCGGGGGCCATTGTTGTGGTATAATTCCACTCCCAGGTCAAAATCGTTCATCTGGGTTTGATACCCTATGCCATTGGAAGTATACCCATTTCTTAGGGGCGAAAGCCCCTTTTGTTCCAGCATGGTGTTGAATTCTCTAACGTTGGCTCCCGAAGGTCCGGTAAAAAGGTACAGAGTAGACCTTCTTGACACCGCGTTTTGACCCGCGGCGTCAAGGATTAAAAGGGCAAATAGAAAAAGGAAGAACAACCTTTTTGACATTGGTAGCACAGTTTTGGACAAAAATAAGGGGAAGATGCCAATTGCCATCCATGCTTTGCCTAAATATACCTTTAAAGACAAAAATTTTATATCAGAGGTATTTGATGATTTTGGCATAAAGGCTGCCGGGCACAAAGGGCTTGGACACGAAATCGTCCATTCCTGTCGCTTCCAATTGACTTTTCACATCTGAAAAGGAGGCTGCGGTAAGGGCAATAATAGGCACTTTGGCCTTTTGCGCTTCATCCATGCCCCTTATTTTCTTGGCTACCTCAAAACCATCCAGTGTGGGCATTTGCAAATCCAAGAGAACCATGTCGAAGGGCTTTGAGTAATACAATTCCAGGGCAATCTTTCCATCGGAGGCAAACTCCAGATTGCCCACTCCCCATTTGGAAAGGTATTTTTTTAACAAGACCTGGTTCACCACGTTATCCTCAGCTACCAATAGACTTACGTTCTGAAGTTCTTTGGCTTGACCCATGATGGCGTCCTTCTGTTGCCCATCCCCTGCGGAAAGTTTGTCAAAGGTGATATCGAACCAAAAAACAGTGCCCTGACCAGGTTTGGACTGAACGCTTATGGTACTGCCAAAAAGGTGGATCAATTTTTTCACAATAGCAAGACCTAGCCCTGTACCCCCATATTTCCTGGTTGTGTCCGTACTGGCCTGGGTAAAGGCCTCAAAAACTGAATCGGTTTTGTCTTTAGGTATACCTATACCCGTGTCTTCTACCTCAAAATGAATTTTCACTTTACGTTCACTTTGCAGCACCTGACAAAAGGACACTTTGATAAAACCCTTATCGGTAAATTTCACCGCATTAGAAATCAGGTTATTGAGAATCTGGGCCAACCTTACAGGATCACCTACAATTAATTCCGGTAATTCCTCGTCAATTTTGGAATGGATCTCCAGGTTTTTTTCCCTCAACTGGTAGGCGTAGGAATGCACGATTCTGTTCAATATACTTTTGGGCTCGAATGGCACCTTCTCAAGCTCAATTTTCCCTGAATCAATCTTGTTGAAATCAAGAATATCATTGATCAACCCCAGTAAATTCTCCGCAGAGAACTGAAGGGTCCTTAGGTTCTCCAACTGATCTTCCCGGGGATCGTCTTCCAAGAGCAAATGCGAGAGGCCAATCACAGCATTCATGGGCGTACGTATTTCATGGCTCATAATCGAGAGAAACTGCGACTTCGCCGACAGTGCCTGCTCTGCTTTTTCTTTAGCCACGAAAAGCTCATTTTGCGTTTCCTTTAGTCGGGTGATGTCCCTGGCTATCCCTGTATAATACCTGATATGGCCTGCCTCATCCTTGATCACCTTTCCATTAGAGCTGAACACCTTATAGGTGCCGTTCCTGTGACGGAGCCGGCATTCAAAGTTAGGAGTCTTCTCAAAAAACAGCATGGGGTCCTCCTTTTCTGCCAAAAACTCCTTGACATCGTCAGGATGTAAAAAATCCATCAGTCCCCCACTGGTGAACTCAAAGGTTTCATAACCAAGAAACTGCTTAATATTCGGGGAGACATAGCTTAATTCAAGGCCTGTGGTGATGGAAAAGATCAACTCGGTGCTTTCTTCCACCAGGTTCCTGTATTTGGTTTCGCTTTTTTGCAATTCTTTTTTTGCCTTATACTCCTCACTGATGTCCCGGACAATGCCTAAAATATATTCCAGATCTTTTCCTACGAAGATAGGCTTTGCGGTAAGCTCATAGATACGGTTTAAATAGAGAATCTCCTTGGATACGGCCTTCTTTTCCTTAAGTGCCTTTTCCACTACAGAATAGATTTCCTGGTAGTTGGTGGTATGAGCCTGACGAAGGGTTTTTCCTTCAAAGTAAGATTTCTCCAACCCCCAATAAGCAAAATCAGGGCCTTCTGCCACCAGATAGGTAAGGCTTGGATCCACTAAAAACACGTTGGTTTTGGGCACATTGGAGGCAAGCACCCTGTAACGGTTTTTGATCTTTTCGATCTCCAATCTATCCTTTTTCCGCTCAGAGATATCCTGAAACAGCCCTTCATATCGAATGGCTGACTTCCCATCAAAAGTCAACTCACTTAGTTTATCCTCCACCCATTTAAAACTCCCGTCCTTGAGCCTGATTCTGTACTCCTTATTGGCAGAGAAATGCTCGGCGTTTTCAAAATCTCTTTCGTATTTTTTTAGGTCATCGGAATGGATGAGATCAAGAAAGCAGGTGCGCCTGGACAACAACTCCTTGGCTTCGTAGCCATATTGACTGATATTTTCAGTTATATAGGTCAACCTGAAATTATCGCTTGGGTCTAGGGTAAACAGCACCGCCTGGCTTTTCTCTACAATCAGCTTGGCTTTTCTAGCCATATCCTCCCTTGCCCTGAGTAGCGACAAATCCCTGAGCAAAAAAGAATAGCCCAGTATTTCCCCCTCTGTATTTTTAATGGGTTTTATGGATACCTCAAAAGGGGCGGATGGTTCATTCAGGCATTTCAATTGAAGTTCATCCTTAAATATTCCTGTATTCCTAGATTGGGGCACATATTCGGTCAGTGACCTGTGCTTACCCCCCTCTACCAAAAAAAGGGAGGAGAATTTCCCGGAAAAGCCAGCGTCAATCCCTGTGGCCAACCGCGCTGCCTCATTGGTATAGATGATATTGAAATCATTATCCGTCACATAAATGGGTTCATTGACCTGGGCAAGAATCTGGGATTCTAACATCAGGCTTTCCTCTATTGCCTTCTTTTCAGAAATATCCATGCAATAGCCAAAAACCTCCATTTGATTCTGTGGACTCAGGTGATTTACCTGGATACTGTAAGAAATAAATTTCTCAAACCCTTTAGGGTGGTTAAGGGTGAATTCGCCTGATACGGTTTCTTTTTTTTTGATGGCCCTTTGTATCTGCCTCTCTACTTTTTTCTGTTCTTTCGGGTTTACCATCTTTAAAAAATCCCGAAAATAAATGGAGTCCAAGTCATGTTCAAGTTCAAAAATCTTGCGCAGGCCTTCAGAAAGGTAAATTTTGCGCTCCGCATTCTGGAACCTCCAAGACCCTGTCTTGGCCAGCAATTCGGCGGAATGCAATAGCCTTTCGTTTCTGAACAGTTTGGATTTGGATTCCTGATTCAACATGGCCGCTCCAAACACATCCCCCAATTGCCTTAACACATATTTATTATATTCCTGTTTTTTCCAAAATTCATTGGCATTGCAACTGCTCAGGACGTATACGCCAAGAAATCTATTATTGGCAGAAATGGGAACCACCACCAGCGAAGCGATATTGAATTTCTTGATAAGGGATGAGTTTAAATAGGGAATCCCTGCCTTATCTCCATCCACCGACAATACCAAAATCCCATTTTTTTGAAGGTCACTGAAGAAAGCCTTGGACTCCTTTACCGAAATATACTTTAAAGGTTGATCCTGCTGATGATCCTCACTCCTACTCAACCACTCATAGGCGCATTCCAACCTGTCGCGGTTTTCTCCCAGCACAAATAGGTTTGCTCTGTCTGCACCCTGGAGTTTACCCACCAGGCCAATTGCCTCCTTATAAATTTCTTCTATTTCATGGTCTTGCGAATTAAGAAAACGCGTGGATACCCAGTTCACCATCCTCTCCAGTTCCAGTTTTCGGCTCAACTGGGTTTCCAACTCCAACTGAAGACTTAGGGAAGTTTTGGGGGCTATATCGTTTTCATTTTCTTTTTCATCCAGCGGCGTCTTTCCCCAGGCCAAGCACAATTTCCCCAAATCCTGGAAATAAATGCCTTCCACTTCCCATTCCACCATTTTTCCCACTGTGTCCAAATAAACCTTGAGAGGTAATTCGACTCCGGGTTCCGAGGAGAAGAAGTGCTCTACTTCGTGCAGGAGATAAGGCACATGTTCAAAAATTACCCTCCAATCCATGGTCTGATTTGCGCCTTGTTTTTTAGGGGGCAGACCTTTGGAAAAAAACACCCTATTGGGTCCAAAAACCAGGAAAGCTTCCTGTCCCTTTGGTCTTCCATAGAGTAACCCGCGATAAAATGATGCCTTCATCTTTAAAAATAACTTGGAAAAAGGGGTCTTGCGCCAATAATAACTCCCACTTTTCCTAATGAACTAATGAAACTTATCCTGCTAATTTAGAACAAAATTCTAAACATTCCTTATTAATCAGATTCGCTTTATAAAAGTAACAAAAGAATAGGTCATAACAACTATAATTAGCTGAATTCCTTTAGGATCAGGCACTTTTTGGTAAATTATCCGCATTTATCCCGGATATCGGTGACTGTGGCACGCTTAATCACCTCATTGTTAATGACTGCCATAGGCCCGCTTTTACAAAAATCCATACACTTGGTTTTCACCAGCTTGTACTTTCCCATATGCTCCTTGGTCTTGAGCATTTCCTTAACCTCTTTTATTAAACGCTTGCATCCATTTCGTTTGCAATCGCTCCCCGAACAAATGAATATGAATTTCCTATATGTTGCCATCGTTAAAATAAATTTGATACCCACTGAAGTAATAGCCCGCACACATAGGCACCATATGTGCCTACCGCATAACCCAACACAGCTAAAAGCACGCCAACTGGTGCCAGCGAAGGGTTAAATGCGGAGGCAACAATGGGAGCCGAGGCCGCGCCCCCCACATTTGCCTGAGAGCCAACCGCAACGAAGAAAAAGGGGGCTTTAATCAAATAGGCTACCAGTAACATTATGGAAATGTGCATGATCATCCATATCATGCCCACAAGGAAAAACAGGGGGTTATCCAACACTGCACCCAGATCCATTTGCATGCCAATTGTGGCCACTAGCACATACAACATCACACTCCCTAACCTGGAAGCGCCTGTCCCTTCCAGGTTCCTGGCTCTGGTGAAAGAAAGCAGTAGTCCTACAGAGGTGGCTACGATTACAATCCAGAAAAAACTGCTATCCAGGGAATATTGCCTTAAGCGGGGGTAATTCACTCCTATCCAGGGGGCCAGTGCATCAGCCACCAAATGAGCGATTCCTGTTACACCAAAGCCCACCGCCAATATCAGCGTAGTGTCTGCCATATTGGGGATCTTAAGGATCCCCTCCCTGTAAGCCTGTACCTTATCTTTTAAGGCTTCAATGGCCGAGGCATCCGCCTTAAAAATTTTATCTATCTTTTCGGGCTTGGCCGCCCAGTAAAGCAAAAAGGCCATCCAGACATTGGCCACGATCACATCTACCGCAATCATTTGGCTAAATAGCGCGGGACTGGCACCAAACACCTCCAACATGGAAGTTTGATTGGCCCCCCCACCAATCCAACTACCAGCAATGGTAGAGAGCCCCCTCCAGGTTTCATCTCCACCACTACCACCCAAAATATCGGGCTGAAAGCTGGCCACTAACGCAAAAGCCAGGGGACCGCCTAGCACAATCCCAAGTGTGCCTGCCAAAAACATGATCAATGCCTTAGGCCCCAATTTGAGAATGCTCTTTAAGTCTATGCTAAGGGTGAGCAACACCAGAGAGGTGGGCAGCAGGTACCTGGATGCCATAAAGTAAAGGGAAGAGGCTTCTCCCGATATTATATTCAGGGAATTAAATAATGCCGGAATAAAATAGCAAAGTAATATTGTGGGAACCACCCTATAAAATTTCTGGATAATAGGATTTCTGGATACACCAGTGTAAAACACAAGACCAAGAATGGCCATTAACAGACCAAATACAACGGCATCGTTTTGGATCAAAGGGGATTGTTCTGACATAAAGTTCGGATTTAAAATCCCAAAGCTAATAAAAGTACCGATGAAATCGAGCCTGTCCTGACGGCAGTCAGGGCATGACGAGCACGTCACACACTGGGATGCCCCGATAGCTACGGGGCGTTGCGAGATTCTCCCGAAGTGAATTCGGGACAGGCTCCCGAAGCGAGTCCCCCGAAACAAGTTCCCCGAATCGAGTTCGGGG
>PXCO01000300.1 GCA_003565295.1 Cyclobacteriaceae bacterium | reverse complement strand
TGTAGCACTGGTAGTAATGGCTATTTTCACCAGCATGACCAGTGGCCCATTGATGAAGTGGAGCACAAAAAAGGCAGAGGACCTGCCGGAACCTTCGGTTTAGTATAAACATGAAAACCTAAAAGGTTTTTGAAACCTTATAGGTCTTTTTTTATTTAGATAAATGAAGTGTCCGCAGAAGCTTCCCTGGTCATTTTTTCAGCAAATTCCTCACCCAGATACCTGTCTATCATCCCATGCCCTACATATAAGAGAGGGGTAAGCACTATGGCCACTGAGAACTTATAGATGTAATTGATGATGCCCACTGCGATAACCTGCTGGGCCGACCAGTTGCCAAAAATATAAAAAGCGATACCCAGCACCACAAATGAGTCAATAAACTGTGAAACCAGCGTACTGCCCGTAGCCCTGAGCCATATCATTTTTGCCCCAGTAATTTTTCTTAATTTTTGAAACACGAAAACATCGATCAACTGGCCCAGGAGGAAGGCCACCAGGGACCCTATGATGATTCCTAGCCCCTGCCTGAATATCACATTGAAAGCATAATCAATGTTGAAGGGGTTGCCATCATTGTCCTCGGCATTTACCTCCAGCCAAAAGTCGGCCGGAGGAAGGGCTGTCACCGCAATAATAACGAAAAAGATATAGGCAATGAACCCTGCTGTGATGAAGCTTATCTTTTTTACTCCCTTTTTGCCAAAATACTCATTGATGATGTCTGTGGTGATAAAGACAATGGGCCAGATCACCGCACCTGCTGTTAGATTGAAATCCAATACATATGAGCCAAAAAAGGTCCAACCTACTGGGTCTGCTCCCAGGGCCCTTTCCCCAGAAAATATTTTCACCCCGATGAGTTCAGCCAGGATTGCGTTAGTCAGAAAAATTCCCGAAAGGATGATGAAAATGTTGGTTTTCTTGGATTGAAATTTACGCTCTTTTTCTTCCATCAGTGGATTATATAGGTGTTACCTTCTTCACTGAGAAGGGTGGGTTCGAAAATCTGCTTAGCTTCCCACAAGAGGGGGTATAAATCCGCGTACCGGGTAGAATAGTGCCCTAACAAGAGCTGTTTGGCTCCTGCATCCCGGGCTATGGTGGCTGCCTGGGAAGCGGTGCTATGAAAGGTTTGCTCTGCCCTTATGAGCTCTTCCTGCATAAAGGTGGACTCGTGGTACAACAGGTCCACCTCTTGAATATAAGCGATGATTTCTGGGTGATAAATGGTGTCTGAGCAGAATGCATATTTCCTGGGAGGCATGCCCGGATAGCAATAAGTTTCTACTGCATATTTTATCTTTCCGGTTTCGTCTTTTACATCCTTCCCATTTGCCAAGGATCTGATGGCCTCCACATCATTGCCCAATGATTTGATCTTTTCCTTTATTAGCTTTTTAGGCCGGGATTTCTCTTCAAAAAGAAATCCGGTACATGGAATCCTGTGTAGGAGGGGAAAGCTGCTGACCTTCAATTCTGGCAGATCCAGTATCTCGTTTTTGGAATTTGGTGTCGTTTGTACAAAATGTATGGGAAACCTTAGCAGGGTATGGGCGTATTTTAGCTGAAGTGTAATGATTTCATCGAGCCCTTTGGGGCCATACACCCATAAGGGTTGCTTTCTGTTGTTCAGGTGAAAGGTGGAAATGATCCCCATCAGTCCCAGGTAATGGTCCCCGTGTAGATGGGAGATAAAGATATGGTTTACCTTAGAAAATTTAACCTTATACCTTCTAAGCTGATGTTGTGTGCCTTCCCCACAATCTACCAAAAAGACATGAGCGCCCATTTGAACCACCTGTGCGGTCTGGTTCCTGCCGTGGGCCGGTGCTGCCGAATTAGATCCTAGTACGGTTACCTGAAATTCCAAGCTATTCCTATGAGGCTTCGTCTTCTTCGCCGTTGTCTATTTCGTGAATAAAAATAGCCTCCGCAGCTTCTTCGTGGGAGTCCACCACCTTCAATACTTTGTCCAGCATGGAAATCTTGATCAACTTCATCACGTGGTCTTGAGGAGAGGCAATCACAAAAATACCCCCATCTTCGCTGAAGGTCCTGTTACCTACCAATAGTGCACTTAGCCCGCTGCTGTCAGCATATTTTACTTGGCTCATATCAAGTACCAGGTTTCTATATCCTTCTGCATGCACGGTAAGGAGCTCAGATTTCAATAGTGGGGAAAGGGAAGTGTCGAGTTTGTCTTCCAAAAGGGTGAATACCACGTATTGTTCTTTTTTATCTACAGTATATTTCATAACTAAATAAAGTTCTAAGATGTGATTGGCAACAAATTTACAAACATTTATAAATTGGCCCCTATAGCCTTGAAGATACGGTCTTGAGCATGGGTATAATCCTGTCTTACAAAGACTTCCCCCGTAATGTGTTCATAAAGTTCAATATATCTTTCGGAAATACTCATTACCTTTTCTTCATCCATGATAGGGATTTTTTGACCTTCTTTTCCCTGGAAACCTTCACTTATCAACCATTGACGTACAAACTCCTTTGAAAGTTGCTTTTGAGTCTCCCCATTTTTTTGCCTTTTCTCATAACCTTCAGCATAGAAATACCTGGATGAGTCGGGGGTATGAATTTCATCGATCACCATAATTTCTCCCTGATAGGTTCCAAACTCATATTTGGTGTCCACCAGGATCAACCCTTTTTCCTTGGCCATCTCCGTACCCTTTTGAAAAAGCTTTCTGGTGTAGTTTTCCAGAATTTCATAATTTTTCTCCCCTACTATTCCCTGTGCCAATATCTCTTCTTTGGAGATATCCTCATCATGTCCCTCATCCGCTTTGGTGGTAGGGGTGATAATGGGAGTGGGCAGGGGATCGTTTTCCTTTAGCCCTTCTGGAAGCGCTACACCACATAAGGTCCTTTTTCCATCCCTATATGTACGCCAGGCATGTCCGGCCAAGTACCCTCTGATAACCATTTCCACTTTAAATGGTTCACATCTTTTACCTATGGTCACATTGGGATCGGGTGTTTTATCTACCCAGTTGGGAACCACCTCCTTGGTGGCCGATAGAAAATATGCGGCGATTTGATTCAGAACCTGGCCTTTATAAGGGATAGCGACGGGCAAAACCACATCAAAGGCCGATATCCTGTCTGAGGCGACCAAGACTAGCTTTTCCTTGAAAATATAAACGTCCCTTACTTTTCCTCTGTAAAACCCTTCTTGTCCTTCAAAATTAAAATTGGTCTCCTTTATTCCCATGGGCTTAGTCTGCTGATTTAAGAAAGCAAAAATACAGACTATACGGGTTTTCTATGCTTTTATGCCGTATTATTTGAAAGTTTTTTCGGCCATCTGTCTACCCCGAAGATAGGTTCTTTCCAATACGAGGCTACCATCCTCCTCAAACTTTTGATAGGTGCCCTCCAGCCTTCCGAGTCGATATGGAATGATTTCGGCAATCCCTCCTTCCGGGAAATAATTCTTGGTTTGACCGTGGAGCTCGCCCTCTAAGTATTGCACTTTTTGAAGCAGATTGCCATCTGAGTCGAAAGACTCGGATAGGGTTAATCTTCCCTTCCTATCGTGGTACAAAATCTGTTTAATTTTTCCATTGGTATGAAACCTTTTTATATCCCCGGATTTAATTCCTCTTTTAAAAGTGGCCTCTTCTATGAGTTGACCCTCGGGGGAATAGGTGTAAAAATCTCCATGCGGAATACCTTTTCTAAACTGACCTTTTCTCTCCAATTGACCATCCTCGTAATAGGCTGAACTTTCCCCATGCTTCACACCCCGTTGATAATGGTTTTTTGTGGCCACTTGTCCATTAGAGTAATAGGTAAGGTGCTCTCCAACAAGCTCATCTGATTCGAATTTAGCTATAATTAAGAGGTTTCCATCCTCATCAAATTCTTTATAAACACCAGATTTTTTACCATCTTCAAAGTTGCTCACCTCTTTTGGCTTTCCGTCCGGGTAATAACGTTCAAAGGGACCATGAGGGATTCCGGATTGAAAATACGCTTGCTGCACTAGGTTGCCTTCCTTGTCTAAGGTCTTTACCTCCCCCTCTAGCTTCCCGTCTTTATACATGGATAATTGGGAAAGTTGCCCGTTCTTGTGAAAGGTTTTCACCGGGCCTACGCGCATGTTGTCACGAAATTGGGTGATTTTTAGGGTGTCCTTGCTATCAGGATAATAGTCCACAAAGTACCCTTCTTTTTTACCCAGCTCAAACTGCCCTACCTGGGACAAGCTTCCTTCCTCATAATACTGCTCATACCTGCCATGGGGAACACTGTCTGCATTGATCTCATATCTTTCCCTAAGTATTAGCTCCTCCTCATCAAAAAAGGTCCGCATGATGCCCTGCCCCATCAAAGGGGAAAGAGAAAATAGCCCAAAAAGGCAGCCAAAGCAAAATGATGAAAAATAGGGGCGGAATGACATACAATTACGTGTTCAAATTAAACCAATTCAATAATGAGTGCAGAAGCTCCCCCACCCCCGTTACAAATTCCGGCCACCCCAATGCTGCCACCTTCCTGGCGAAGTACTGAAGACAAAGTGGCTACTATGCGGGTGCCTGAGCAACCAAGGGGGTGACCCAGGGCAACCGCACCTCCATAAACGTTGAGTTTTTCCTGAGGGATGTTCATTTCCCTCTGATTGGCGATTGCCACAGCTGCAAAGGCTTCATTGATTTCAAAAAAGTCGATGTCTTGAAGTTTCAGCCCTGCATAAGTTAGCGCTTTGGGAATAGCCAAAGCAGGTGCAGTAGTGAACCAAAGCGGGTCTTGGGCGGCATCGGCGAAGCCTATGATCTTAGCAATGGGTTTAATCCCCAATTCCTCGGCTTTTGCTTTGCTCATCAAAACTGCCGCCGCTGCTCCGTCATTCATCGTGGAGGTATTGGCCGCAGTTACCGTACCCTCCTTATCAAAAACAGGGCGCAACTGAGGGATTTTATCTACATTCACCTTGGTGTATTCCTCATCTTCTTCTACGAGGATTTCCTCTCCTTTTTTGCCAGTAAGCTTGACAGGAACCACCTCTTCTTTGAATTTCCCCTTTTTCCATGCGGCTTCTGCCCTGCTATAGGAAGCAATAGCATATTCATCCTGATCTTCCCTACTTATGCCCATTTTTTTGGCGGTGTTTTCGGCACAGTTGCCCATGGGGAATTTATAATAGGTTTCAAAAAGCCCATCTTTTACCAGCCCATCTACCAGCTCCCCATGGCCAAATTTGTATCCAAAACGAGCCTTGGGGATATAATGGGGGACATTACTCATGCTTTCCATGCCTCCTGCTACGATGATCTCCTGCTGACCACACATAATGGACTGGGCTGCCAGCATCATGGCCTTCATGCCAGAGGCGCACACCTTGTTCACTGTTGTACAGGGTACTTGGTAGCCCATACCTGCCCCTATCGCCGCCTGCCTGGCCGGTGCCTGTCCAAGGTTGGCAGATAGCACATTGCCCATATATACCTCTTCCACCTTCGCTGGATCTAGCGAAACTTTCTCCAATGCACCTTTGATGGCAGTGCTGCCCAACTCCACGGCACTCATGCTGCTGAGGCTACTTCCGTAACTTCCCATGGGGGTACGGGCCAGGGAGACAATATAAACTTCGTTCATGGACATATATGAATTACCAATCCGGTAGACCTCTTGGGGGCCGTTGAGTTGGTTTTTTGCGGTTTTGCTGTATAAACTGTAATTCGTTACTATTCATGGCATCCAGGATCTGGGCAGCCTGTTCAGGGGTAATGTTCATCTCTTGCAGCCTTTCCCTGAGATCTTCCATTTCCTGTTCCCTTTGGCTCAAATCGCTTTCCTGGGTGCTTGGCTCATCGGTTGGTTCTTCCTGTTGGGATTGCTCTCCACGTTGCTCGTCCATTTCATCACTATCTTCGGCACCATCCTCATCCGTTTGCTCATCCCCTTCGCCGTCTTTCTGCTCATCACTTTGATCCTGCTGGTCTTGCTGGTCGGTCTGATCCTGGTCTTGTTGCTGCTGATCCTGCTTTTTTTGATCCTCTTCGTCTTTTTGAAGTTTCTCTAAAAGGGCATTCAGCTTGGGGTCATTGGGGAATTTTTGAAGCCCCTCGGCGAGAATTTGCCCAGTGCCTGGGAAGTCCTCATTCACATACTGCTTGGCGGCCCTGTTAAAGTAATCCGCCTCAGTTTGTGCGCTTAAGGACTGATACATCCACAGTAGGATTGCCAGTGTTGCTACTAATTTTTTACTGTTGATCAATTTCAGTGACATCGTTCAAGTAGTTCATAAAACTCTGATAATAAGCAACGGTCTCGTCAATTTCCAGTGCCCTGTTCATCACATCCAATGCCTGTCCAAAGCGGAACTGATCCACCAAAGCATCGGCTTGTGCCTTCATCCTTTTGGCATAGTTGGAGGGCTCAATTTGGTCTTGGTCTTGGTCCTCACTATCTTCTTGCTCTTGCTCATCTTCGTTTTGCTCAAGCCATCGGCTAAGCAACTCATAGTTATAACGGGCCACCTCATTGTCAGGGTTCCGTATCAAGGCAGTTTTAAAATAGTTTAACGCCTGTCGGTATTCTTTTTCTCTCCCGGTCAGTACGCCACTTTGGTTGGCAGCATATGAAGCTATTTTCCGGTCGCTGGTGTTGATCAAGGGTTCGTAGTTTTTCCCTGCCTCCTCTTCTTGGCCATTATTTTGATAGCTGAGTGCCAGGTTAAACCTAAGGGCGGGATCATTAATCCCAAATTCTGAACTGAGTGCCAGATGCCGGCGTACCGATTCTTCGTAGTCGGCAGTTTTAAAGGCCCTGGCGGCTTCTGCCAATGCACTGTTTCGCTCCCCAATTTCCTTCCAAGAGGCTGGGATAATTAACAATAGGAGTAAAATGGATCTCATTGCGATTGTCATGCAGACACAGTTTAGAAAGAAAGTGTTTTGACCGGCAACATCATATCAAGCAAGGCAAGTACCAAAGCTGCTGAGAGAAAGTAGAAATACTTATTGGCAGAGGCTTCCACCATACGGCTGGCCATCACCGTGCCCTCCAGCCGCTCTATGGCAGTAATTAACTGTGGGATTTCCTGCACCATGTCACTGAGTTCAAAATAAGCCCCATCGGTACGGTTAGCGATGGTTTTCAGGTTGGTGGCATCCAGTCGGGTAATCGCAGGCCTGTTGGTTTGTGGATCCATCACCACGCTGTTCCCCCGTGGTATGCTGGCGCCTTCCTCAGTCCCTATCCCCAAGCTGAAGACTTTAATGCCTTCCTCGGCTAATTTATCCAGTACCGGGGGCAAATTCTCCCCAAAATCTTCTCCATCGCTCACCAGGATGATGGCCTTGGATTTGTTTTCCTGATCGTTTTCATTCTGAAATTTTTGATAAGCCATGTTCAGTGGGGCGGCGATATCCGTGCCATAGTTGGGCACCAGACCGGTATTGAGCCCATCCAGGTGCAATTGAATCACGTTTTGATCAAAGGTGAGAGGGCATTGGATAAAGGCCTCAGAAGAAAAGATGATTATGCCCAGCCTGTCTGAGCTAAAGTTCTTTACCAGGTTTTTCAGTTCAAATTTCACCCGCTGCAACCTGCTGGGGTTGATGTCCTGGGCGTTCATGGACTGTGACAAGTCAATGGCCAAGAAGATGTCCTTGCCTTCCTGCTTGATTTCCTTCATGGCGCTGCCCACGGATGGACCGGAGAGCGCGATCATAAAAAGGATAAAGTAAACGGAACGCAGTACCATTTTCCACACCAACCTCCTCTTTTTCACCTTTAGCTTCCGGTTGATTTTCCAAAAACGCAGCAGGTAGAGTACGTAAAGCAATGTGAAAAGACCTACAAGTAGTAGGGTAAGTTGTATGTCAGGATATGCCCAAATCATGGCTTGAAATTACGTATTTATCTGCGAAACGAAATAACTCGAGGTTAATTATTGTTGGACGGCATTAAATGCCCCTCTAATAGAGCTCTTCTTATGCCGCAGAATAGCGTGAACTCCCATCTTTTGTTTCAATTTGGGTTGTTTTTTGAATTCTGGTACGGGCAGCCGATCACTTGGTTTCCTTTTGCCCAGTGTCAAAAGGTGCCCATTGGCCAAAACCATTTTCGAAAAAAACCCAATATTTGTCAACTGAATGATCCGAATTGCGTTAACCAATAGGATTAAGTTGAAAGTGATAGATAAGAAACCCTATTGGAAAGCAAATCAAATGACTTTTTTTACATTATCCGTTAACTCAAGCCACTTATTATTAAATATACCGAGCAACAAATTCGTTTACTTTGTTTTACTATTTAGTTGCCTGGCAATTAAGGTATTGGCTCAAGAAGGAAGCCCGGTAGTCGGTGAGGTGCGGGACAAAGCGACAGGGGAAGCAGTGCCCGGCGCCAACGTCTATTGGGAATATGAACCTCAAAAGGGCACGGTCACTGACTCCGATGGGGAGTTTAGGATAAAGGTGGATGAACTTCCCAGGGCCCTGGTAATATCCTTTATGGGTTATGCACAGATTAAGAGGGAGATTGGGGAAAAAGACCTGGATAAACCACTGAAGTTTTTCCTTTCCCCAGATGAGATGAGTCTGGACGAAGTGGTGGTAAGTGACCGGAGACCGGATAGCAACGTGGTGAGCCTGGAATTGGGGAAGACAACGGTACCGATTACTCAACTCAAAAACATCCCTGCCCTGTTTGGGGAGGTGGACCTACTGAGGGGTTTACAGCTATTGCCGGGGGTAAATACCGCAGGAGAGGGTACAACAGGGCTGTTTATCAGGGGTGGGTCCGCAGATCAAAACCTGGTGCAGATCGATGGAGCACCTATTTTCAATCCCTCGCATTTCTTCGGCTTTTTCTCCGTATTTAATCCCGACGCACTGAATGACGTGCAGCTCTACAAAGGGCATATACCGGCCAATTATGGAGGAAGATTGTCTTCCTTGGTAGATATTAGCCTCAAAGAAGGCAACACCCAAAGGGTGAAAGGAGAAGGAGGAATAGGAAGCATCAGTTCGAGGGTGACTGTGGATGGCCCCTTGTTCTCCGATAAATCCTCCTTTGTACTGTCTGGAAGAAGGACTTATGCAGATGTGTTTTTGGCTTTTTCCCCCAATGAAAATATCCGTAACAACCAGCTCTATTTTTATGATCTCAGCGGGAAGTTGATGTGGCGCATCAAAGACAAGGATAAGATTACCTTCTCCAGTTATTACGGAGCAGATTTTTTGGGATTGAGTGAACAATTCGGCCTTGGCTGGAACAACTGGATCAGTTCCCTGAATTGGAACAGAACTATCAATGAAAAGCTCTTTTTGGATGTTTCGGCTTATCACAGCTATTATAACTACCTTATTTCTTTCGATGATGAAGACAACGGTTTTAGGTGGAACAATGATTTTTCAGAATCAGGGATAAGGGGGCAATTGACCTTCATTCCTAATGAGCAAACCCAAATCCACACCGGCCTGCATAGCCAAGTCTATCATTTCAGCCCTTTGAACTTGAACCCCAATGCGGGCAGCAGCATAGAGCCCATCAGCACTAACCCAAGGACGGGATGGCAAAACAATATCTTCGTCAATGTGGATCATGAGTTTTCGCCTAAATTGTCTGTGGAGGCAGGGATTCGCCTTAGTCAATACCAACAAATTGGAAGAGGGGTGAATTACTTGTATGAGGGAGATGATCCGAATACAGGGAATATCATAGACACCCTGAGCTATTCTTTTGGGGAAAATATGGCCTCCTATTACGGTTTAGAGCCCCGACTGGCCGCCAGGTACCTGCTTGGAGAAGGGCTTTCGCTAAAGGGGGCTTACAACCGAAACTTTCAATATATCCAAATTGCCACCAATAGTTCTGCGGGCTTACCCATAGACAGGTGGGTACCGGCAGGCAGGTATATTGAGCCTATCCGAAGCGATCAGTATTCACTGGGTGTTTTCAAGAATTTGTTCAATAATCAATACGAATTTTCCCTGGAAGGATATTATAAGGACTTTGACCGAATCATCGACCTTAGACAAGGTGCCAATGTCCTTTTTAACGACAACGTGGAGACAGAGATCTTGGCAGGAAAGGGCTGGGCCTATGGGGTGGAGTGGATGTTGAGAAAAAATGTGGGCAACACCACCGGGTGGATCAGCTATACCTGGTCCAGGGTGTTCAGGCAGATACCAGGCATCAATGAGGATGAGCCCTTTAATCCCCGCTTTGACAGGCCCCATGATGTGAGTGTGGTGTTGAACCACAAAATCAACGAGAGGGTGGAGGTTTCCGGCACCTTTATTTATACCACTGGGGTGGCTGTTACCTTTCCTGTAGGTTCGTATCGGGTGGATAACCAACGTGTGCCTCTATATGGCCCAAGGCGCAACGAGGACAGGTTTCCCGATTACCATAGGATGGACCTATCGGTCAATCTGAAGAATAAAGACAAGGGCCGATGGTGGAGAGGAAGCTGGAATTTCAGTGTGTACAATGTGTATAACCGCAAAAATCCCTTTTCTTATCAGTTTGCCGATATCTTCAACAATGATATCAATGCCTCACCCTCACCTGGTGAGGAGGTTTCGTCAGTGAGGCCTGGAGTGGTGATGACTTATTTGTTTGGGATCCTTCCTGCTGTGACCTATAACTTTGAATTTTAATTTATGGGAAGATATATTTTCATTCTGCTTACAATGTTGACGGTATTTTCTTCGTGCCAGGAGGAGGTGCGGTTGGAGTTGAAGAACCAGGAAATTATCCCTGTAATTGAGGCCATTTGGACAGACCGTCCTGCCTTGAACAAGGTAGAGGTCACCTACACCAGAGATTACTATGACACCTTGGACAACCGGATCGAGAAGGAGGCGCAGGTGTTTATCATCAATTTGGAAAACGGGAATCAATTACCCTTTCGGTTTGTAGAAAGGTTGGGCTACTATCTTCCTTTAAATAATGTGGCCGCCGAGGTGGGGAAATCCTATAGGCTGGAAGTATGGATAGGTGATCAATACTATTATTCTGAAGGGCAGGTTTTAGAGCCGCCTACATTGGATAGTTTGGTGTATTCCTTTGAACCCGGAAGAGTGTTTAGGGAGGAAGGGTATTATGTACGGATGTACGGGCGAATCCCTTTTCAGGAAAACAATAATTATAGGGGCAAAGTAGTTCGAAATGACACCCTGCTTAACCGAAGGGGGGATTACTTGTTATTTGACGACACCTTTGGAGGAGGTATTTTGGAAAATGGTTTTGAGCTCGGGGGGTTTAGGTTTGAGGAAAATGACCGCGTGAGGGTAGAGATTTACCGTATGGAAAGAGCGCCCTACGACTACCTTACTCAGCTGGTGAATTTGTTATTCAATGACGGGGGCCTGTTCAGCCCACCCCCTGAAAATCCCAGCACAAACATTAAGACAGAGTTAGGACAGGGCAAAGTCGCCGGGTATTTTATGCCTGCTTCCGTGGTCTCAGCCACTGTGCAAATTCGGGGAGAAAATGACCCTTGATTTCTCAATATAAATTATTGGCAACCTCTTCCAAGTTCAAAACTTTGGAAAAGTCAACACAGACCCACCTAGCCTTTAACTACCCTCTAAAGCTTCATTTTTTTCTTTCAAAGCTTTGAGTTCTTCTTTGCTGTATGCCATACGGGTAATCCAAACAAAAAGCACCGGTACCAGGAACAGAGTGAGAAAAGTAGCAGCCACCATACCTCCAAATACCGTCCACCCTATGGTCTGCCTGGCCACAGATCCTGCTCCAGTGGCAAAGGCTAATGGCAATACCCCTACGATAAATGCAAGAGAAGTCATGAGAATTGGCCTGAACCTTAATTTGGCGGCCATTCTTGCCGCCTTTTTTATGGGGATTCCCCTATCTACCCTTTCTTTTGCATACTCTACAATCAAGATGGAGTTTTTAGCAGCCAAACCGATCAAGGTCAATAGGCCGATTTGCGCATATACATTGTTGGTAAGTGATGGGAAAAGCAGCAGGGTGACGATGGCACCAAAACTTCCCGTGGGTACCGACAATAAGACAGAAAAGGGGACTGACCAACTCTCGTAAAGGGCCGTAAGACAGAGAAATACAAATACGATGGAAAGTAAGAATATGAGAACGGTACTCCCTCCGGTTTTTATCTCTTCCCTACTTATGCCCGAAAACTCATAACCAAAACCTTGCGGCAGGTTTTCGGCGGCCAATGTTCGGATCCTTTCAATGGCTTGACCTGAACTGAAACCGGAGGCAGCATCTCCATTAATAGTACTGGAGCGGAAGAGGTTATAGTGGCTGATTAAGGGGGCATTTTCTATAAGCTCTGTTTCCACCAGGTTACTGAGTGGGGTCATCCCTCCCTGATCATTTCTCACATAAAACTGCTCAAGTGCCCTGAGGTCTTCCCTGTACATGGTATCTGCTTGGGTCACCACCCTGTAGTTTCTGCCGTATCGAATAAAATCATTTACGTAGAAACTGCCCAGGAATATTTGCAGGGTATTGAATGCCTCTCCGATGTTGACCCCCTGACGGGCAGTTTTTTCTCTGTCCAGGTTAACCTTATATGAGGGGGTGGAGGCAGAGAAAAAGGTGAAGGCATTTTCTATTTCCTCAGATTGGTTGAGTTGGCTTACAAAGGACTTAACTTCTTTTTCAAAATCCCCTATATCGCTCATGCCTTGCATATCCTGTATAGCTACGCTAAACCCAGATGTACTCCCTAATCCCGGGATGGCCGAAGGTGCTACGATAACGATAGAGGCTTCGGGGATTTCCTGGGGAAGTTCTCTCATTAGCCGGTCCCGCACCTCGAAAGCCTGCTGTCCATCTCCTGTCCTTTCATCCCAAGGGGCAAGTTGGCAAAATACAGTTCCAGAGTTGGATTTACTGGAAAAATTCACGGCATTAAGTCCTGTTACCGCGGTAAAATGGGCGATTTCTTCCTGTTGGTCCAAAAATCGCATTAACTTGTTGATGGTTTCCAAGCTTCTGGCGGTGGATGCTCCCTCAGGCAATTCGTAGGTGACAAAAAGCCTGCCCTCATCTTCATTAGGGATGAACCCTGTGGGTTTTTGGTTGAACAGTAATACCGTAACTACCCCAAGGACCACAAGGCCTACCAGGAAGTACTTGGACCTGGAAAAGCTTCTTTTCACCCCTTTTTCGTATTTTTTGTTTACCCGGTCAAATTTGGTGTTGAACCAAAAGAAGAACCGGTTCAGCCCTTTTGATTTGCTGTCTATTTTATTCGGTTTCAAGATTAGGCTGCATAAGGCAGGTGTAAGTGATAGGGCAACAAAGCCGGAGATGATGCCTGACGCGGCTATTGCCATGGCAAACTGTTGGTACAACCTGCCCACAATTCCAGGAATAAACCCTACCGGAATAAAAACTGCGGCAACAATCAAGGACATGGCAATGACCGGCCCTGATATGTCTTCCATGGCTTTGCTTACGGCTTCTTTGGCCTTTAGGCCTTCCTTCTCCATGTAGGCGATAGAGGCTTCTACCACCACTATGGCGTCGTCCACCACTATACCTATTGCCAGCACAAATCCAAAAAGCGTAAGGTTATTGATGGAAAAACCCAACGGCACAAATAGCCCGAAGGTACCAATGATCGAAACTGGAATGATGAGAATGGGGATGAGTGCACTGCGCCAATTTTGCAGGAAAATAAACACCACTATGGAAACCAAAAACAAAGCGAGAACCAGGGTTTTCACTACTTCGCCTATAGAAACCCTCACCACAGTGGTGGCCTCGAAGGGAACCACATATTTCAAGTCTCCCGGGAAATTCTTCTCAAGCCTTTCCATGGCCTCTAAGATGCCTTCCTCTACATCTAGAATATTGCTCTCTGGGGTTTGGTAAATAATAAGGTAGGAGGCAGGATAACCGTCAGTGAAATTATTAGTACTATAGTCGAACCTGCCTAATTGGATCCTGGCGACATCTCTCAGGTATACGAGTCTTTGATCGTCTTCGCCAACTTTAAGAATGATATTTCCAAATTCTTCCTCCGTTTGAAGGCGTCCATTGGTGAAAAGGGTGTACTCGAAGGATTGGAATTCCTGCTGGGGAGGGGTACCTATGGCGCCTGCCGCTACCTGAATGTTTTGCTCTCTAAGGGCATTGACCACGTCATTGGCCGTAATACCGACCTGAAAAAGCCGATCTGGTTTCAGCCACACCCTCATGCTGAATTCCTCCGCCCTTGTAAATATATCACCTACCCCGGGCACCCTTAATAGCTCGTCCTTGATGTATATATTATTGTAATTGTTCAAGAAGTCAATGCCATGAGTGCCCTCCGGGGAAAAAATTGAGACGATCATCAAAAGACTTGGGTTTCTTTTTCTTATGGTAATGCCCAGTCTCCGAACCTCTTCAGGAAGTAAAGGTTCTGCCACATTCACCCGGTTTTGGACTTCCACTGCAGCATTGTCTATATCGGTGCCCACCTCAAAAGTGATATTCATGGTCATCACTCCTTCATTGCTGCTGGTAGTTTCAATATATGCCATCCCCGGTGTGCCATTTACCTGGGTTTCCAATGGCGTAGCCACCGTTTGCTCTATGGTTTCTGCATCCGCTCCAGTATAGGTAGCGGTTACCTGAATGATGGGTGGTGTTATTCTAGGATATTGGGATACAGGCAGGTTGAAAATAGAAAGCGTGCCAAGAAGCAGGATGATAAGGGATAGAACAATGGCCGTATTGGGCCTTCTGATAAATACCGATGATATCATGCTTCCCCGTTATTTTTTATGTCTATTTGATCCCCCTCGCTTACTTTTTGTAAACCGTCAATGATAAGTTCCATCCCTTCCTCTACTCCCTCGTGAATGATAATCCTTCCCCTAACCCTTCTCCCGAGGCTGACATTTGCCCTTTTTGCTTCCCCATTTTCCACAAAATAAACATAGGTTTCTCCTAGCCGTTCAATCAATGCTTTTTGGGGAATGGTCAATCTTGTATCTTCATCTTTGGTTTTGACTACCAATGTGGTACTTAAGCCAGGTTTTAGCACCAAATCTGGATTTGGAAATCTTAAACGTATCAGCAGGGTACCTGTACTCCGATCAATGGCTCTGTCAATGTTTTCGATAACACCGGGGTAGGGATAGGGACTGCCATCTGGAAGGTTGATGCTGAAAATGGAATCAGCCTTCACTTCTTCCCTTTTTTTCTGCATGTCCAGAAAATAACGTAAATTCCGCTCCTCAGCATAAAAATCCACCCCCATTGGGTCGTTTTCGCTGATTACATTGAGCAATGTTTGTCCGGGATTGACCAGGGCACCCAATCGCACCGAGGAAAAACCTATAGTGCCATCGAAGGGTGCGATGATATCTGCATATCGCAAGTTGGTTTGTGCATCTTCTACTTCCGCCTGTGCAGCTAGCATTTCTTGTTGAGCATTTTCTAAATTGGTTAGGGCATCATCATACACCTGCCCAGCGATGGCATTCCCCTCTTTAAGTTTATTGTACCTTGCCATGTCCCGCTCAGCCTGCTTAAGGTTGGATTCTGCAATTCTAAGCCTGCTGGAAGATTGGTTCAATTGGGCTTGATACCGGCTTTTGTCTATTTCATAAAGTAATTGGCCTTTTCTAACCCTTTGGCCATCTTCCACAGGTATTTTGGTGACATAACCTGTCACATCCGCTCTAAGCTCCACTTCCCTGAGTGCTACCAGGCTTGCCGGATAGCGATCCTCCAGGGACACTTTTTCTCTTACTACTTTCTCTACGGTAACGGTGGTTCTTTTATCCTTACGCTCTTCTTCACCTCCACAAGCAAGGAGCAAAACAGTCAGCAGTAATACATATACCTTTCTCATGGCTTAATAATCTATGTTTAATTCTCCCCTGGCTTTTTGCAGGGTCAATTTACTGGTCAAGACCCCAAACAAGGACCTGTAATAGTTAATCCTGCTGGTCCGCAAATCAGTTTCTGCCACGATTACCTCCAAAAAGTTTTTTATACCCGCCTCATATTGGAGAGATACTACCTGGTAAATTTCTTCGGCAAGTTGCTTGTTGCTTTCCTGAATGTTCAATTGGTATAGCTGTTTTTTATAATTGCTTAAGGCTTCCTGATGTTCACGGTTGATAATATTGACCACCTCATCCTGCGCCAATTCAAGGTTGCGCAATCTTAAAGCTGCGGCTCTAGTATCATAATTTCTTTTTCCACCCTGGAAGATGGGGTAGTTTAATCGTAACCCCACCAAGGAGAAAGTATAGGTTTGGTCAAACAGCATACTGCCTACAGGACCCAAAAACAAAAAATTGTACTCGTAAAAAGCAGATAACTGTGGGATAAAATTTCTCTTATGAAACCTCAACTCCGATTCCTGCAGGGACTTTCTGGTGTCTAGCAGGCTGTATTCTACACGATCACTCGGCGATAGTTGCTGAATGGTGTCGGCGTGTATCTCTTGAAGGAGTTCGTCATAGGAGACCTTCAGGTTAATGTCATAGGTTCCTTTCATACCCATGAGCTCTTTGAGCCTGGCCGTTGACATTTCTATGTCCTGTTCAAATTGGTAAAGTGCACTTCTGGTGTTTTGTAGGGTAATCAATGCCCGTTTATAATCAATCTGGTCTGTAAGACCTGCCTCGAAAAGTAACTTGGCATCCTGGAGCTGTTTTTCTTGCCGGTTCAGATCTTCCTTGGTTAGGTTTACCTGTTCTTGCGCTAGAAGCACTTCGTAAAAAGCCGTAGAAACCTGAACGGTCAGCTCTATTTTTAGTTCTTCCTGGCTTTGGTCAGCTTCTTTCAGTATATCCGGTGCCTGGGCTTTGGCCCTAAAGAGCTCATTGTTGAAAAGGGCCTGATTGGCGGAAAATACGGCACTGGCGTTATAGGGGACACCTGTCCTTACCTCCTGAAATTCCCCGGATTCGGGGTCATCGAAATCCGGGAAAATTGCCACCGGCTGCTCAAAATATTGGACATAGTCTGAAATCAGCCCCACTTGTGGTAGCCATCCCGAATTGGCAGATTTATTCTCAAGACCTGCGATGTCCACCTGGTTTCGGTATTGTTCCAATAAGGGGTTGTGGGAAAACGCATATTCCAATACCTCGTCTAGCCCCATTTCCACAGATTCCACCTGAGCATGTAAGTTTAAGGGAAAGGCTAAGGGTAAAGAGGCAAAAATCAATAATTTCAGCACAAAACACCCTGCAGACAGTGGAGGTTGGTTTAGCATAGGTAATAGGGGATCCTATTTCCCCAAGATTAAAGGATAGTGTTGAACTGCTTGATAATACGTTCGAATTTCCGAATTAAATGATTAAAATCAAAAGAGCCTCGATAATAGCTTTTAAATCCATGTGCTATAGGAAAGGTTCATTATTTACAAAGCTTGACGCTTTTCTATGATTTCCTCGCTTTTTTCCCAAAGCATTTCCCTGTACCTTTTTGATTCAGCCAGTTTTGATGGTTTGCTTTCTTTGGATTTCTTGAAATAAGCACCTGACTTTTTCTCCAGATTGGGTGTGAGCGCCAGGTAAATGCTGGTTTCTGCCCCTTTTTTGGCATCTATCATAAATGGCTGGGCAAGTTTGATCATCCATTTAAAGAAACCGGAGAATTCATTGCCGAAGTTGGTTTTCACTACTCCAGGATGCAGAGAATATGCGTAAATACCTTTATCAGAGAATTTTTCCGCCAAGGACTTGGTGAAAAGGATATTAAACAACTTTGCATTTGCATAAGCGGGAAAAGATTTGTAAGCTTTTTCCGCCTGTAAATCCTTGAAATCTGGCTTTGCAGCTTTATGGGCTTCTGAACTCACATTGATAATTTTGGCACCGTTTGCTTTTTCGAGCAAGGGTAATAATTTTTGTGTCAACAGATAATGACCGAGGTGGTTTACCGCAAAGGTCATTTCAAGTCCGTCCTTTGTCTCCAACCTTTCCGGGAAAATCCCCCCGGCATTATTGATCAACACATGTATGGGGGCTGCTTGGGACAGGAGCAATTCAGCGGCATTATCCACGGAGTCAAGGCTGGAAAGGTCTAGGGGGATAAACTCAAATTTATCATTTCCTCCAATGGGATAGAGTTCATCGATGAGCTCCTGGCATTTGCTTTTATTTCTTGCGAGTAGAAAAATTTTGTCAAATTTTCCGTTCAGGGCTTTTACGGTTTCGGCACCAATGCCTGATGTGGGGCCGGTAATGGCAAGGTTCATTGGCAAAATGGTTTAGTTCATATCCAATAACCTATTATTCAATCCCAATGTTCAATTTGATCTCTCTATTTTGGGGAGAATAAATTAGCGGCCCTGATTACCATGGGTTAAGCAAAAGATAAATAATGCAGTACAAGCAGCATTCTAAGGATAAAATTATTTTTCCTATTTTTGCTTATTATTGTAGTTGGCATTTTATGAAAGAGACTACAATTTTAGCCTGTCCTCTTTTCCCGAGAAGGCAACTTTAAATGGATAAGCACTCTAGTCGAAAAATCACTCAGCAAAAAGATCCGTTGTGGATAAAAAGGAGAAGTTCATAGATATTAGTAAGGTAATTAAGGATAAAAACCCCAATTTATCAAAATGGATGCCGGGGTTTGCACTTTCTTACATCAAACGGATTGTCCATGAAGATGAGGTGAACGAGATCATGCGAAAACATGCCGATCTGAAAGGGTTAGATTTTGTGGATGCCTTGATTGAAGAGTTCGGGGTCGAGACGGCACTTAAAGGAGAAGAAAACATACCCTTGGATAGACCAGTGATATTTGCCTCTAATCATCCACTTGGGGGACTGGATGGGATTGTGCTCATGCACTTGGTGGGAAAGCACAGGAAAGACCTCAAATTTTTGGTAAACGACATTCTGCTCAACATCCCCAACTTTGAGGGGCTGTTTGTCCCCATAAACAAACACGGAGGGCATGGCAAAAGGGGGGTAGAAGTAATAGAATCAACTTATGCTTCGGATGATGCCATATTGGTATTTCCCGCCGGTTTGGTAAGCAGAAAGCAGGAATTCGGTATCATGGATCTGGAATGGAAGAAGAGCTTTATCAATAAGGCCAAAAAATACAAGAAAGATGTGGTGCCGGTTTTTATTGAAGGAAGGAATTCTTCTTTTTTTTACAATTTGGCCAAGCTGCGAAAAAGGGTAGGCATTAAGGCCAATATAGAAATGTTTTATCTGGCCGACGAGATGTTTGGCCAACGAAATAAAAAAGTAACCGTCCACATAGGAAAACCCATTTCTTACGAGTATTTTGATGCTTCTAAAAGCGATAAGTTTTGGGCCGACGAGGTTAAAAAGAAGGTTTACGCCATCACTAAAGACGAATAAGGGACTCATGCAAGAGATCATAGCACCGATAGACAGGAAGATAATAAAGGAGGAATTGACCAAAGAGCGGTTTTTGCGGTACGTAAACAATGGCGCTAACGAGATATACTTGGTGAATCACCATAATGCCCCGAATGTGCTCAGAGAAATCGGAAGACTCAGGGAAGTTTCTTTCAGGGCAGCTGGAGGGGGAACAGGACTTCCTTTGGATATCGATGAAAACGACACCTGTGAAACCTGTTATGAACAATTGATTGCCTGGAACCCGGAGGATGAAGAAATCATTGCCGGATACAGGTTGATCAAATGTTCCGATGCGGGGGTAAACGAACAGGGTCAGGTCAACTTGTCCACTGCCCATCTTTTTAATTTTTCCAAAAAATTCATACAGCATTACCTTCCCTACACTATCGAATTAGGCCGATCCTTTGTACAGCCCAGGTATCAACCCAGTATCGATAACCGGAAAGGGATTTTTTCGCTGGACAACCTCTGGGATGGGCTGGGAGCAGTGGTGGTGACTAATCCAGACGTGAAGTACCTCTTTGGAAAAGTCACCATGTACCCTCATTACAATTTAAAGGCAAGGGACTTGTTACTATATTTTATGCATCATTATTTTCCCGACAAAGAAAGTCTTATTACCCCCTTAGAACCTGTAGGCTATAAAGGGGATTTAGATGATATTAATGGGATATTCGAAGGAGTATCTTATAAGGAAGGATATAAGTTGCTTAACACTAAAATAAGATCTCTAGGTGAAAATATCCCCCCACTCATCAATACTTATATGAACCTTTCCTCGACAATGAAGACTTTTGGCACCGCAATGAATTATGAATTCGGCGCAGTGGAAGAAACTGGCATTCTTATTACCATTGCCGATATTTATGAGACCAAAAAGCACAGGCACATAGAAACTTTTGAAAGAGACAGGCATTTTGGACATCCCACAAAATAAAATGACCTGCCATACCCAACATATAAATCTTTTTACCCAATGGATATAAGCCCTTTTGGCAATACCGGCCTTTCCATGCCCAAGGTAGTGTTTGGAAGCAGTGACCTGGGCAACCTTTACAGAGAAATGCCATTTGAGGATAAGCTGGCAACCATCAGGACCTGCGTAAACCTGACCCAGCCTTATACTGTATTTGATACTGCGGGGAAATATGGAGCGGGACTTGCCCTTGAGGTGATTGGCGATTGCCTTCATCGCTTACAAGTGGATCCCTCTCAGGTGGTGATCAGTAACAAACTGGGTTGGGTCAGAAGTCCACTACTGGGGGATGAGCCCACCTTTGAACCGGGGATTTGGAAGGGAATCAAACACGATGCAAAACAGGTAATCAGTTATAGTGGCATTATGGAGTGCTTTCAAGAGGGCAATGACTTACTCCAGCACTATATTCCACAATTGGTTTCTGTGCATGATCCGGATGAATACCTGGATGCGGCAAAAACCAGTAGGGAAAAGGCTAAACGTTTTGATGATATTATCGGTGCCTATCAGGCACTTGCCCAATTAAAGATGGAAGGTAAGGTGGCCGGTGTGGGAGTGGGTGCCAAAAACTGGAGAGTGATCCCCGAGATCTATCAACACGTGAAGTTGGATTGGGTAATGATCGCCAACAGCCTTACCATTTATTCCCACCCTAATGAACTTTTGGACTTTGTACGTCGGCTATCTCAAGATGGGGTAGGCGTAATAGATGCGGCGGTATTTCAAGGGGGCTTCTTGGTGGGCGGTGATTTGTTCAACTATAAGCCCTTATCCCCCACTCATCCAAAAGACCGGGAAAAATTGGACTGGAGGGATTCTTTTTATGATGTTTGCAGGCAGTTTCAGGTAAGCCCTGCTCATGCATGTGTACAGTTTGCCTTGAAGGTACCCGGTGTAAATGCGGTGGCTTTGAGCACAGTGGATCCTCAGAGGGCAAAGGAGAATTTTAATGCCGCCCAAGAACCGGTTGCCGGAGAATTTTGGGAGGAAATGAAAAATAAAAAATTATTGGATGAATTAAGCTTTATATAATTTACAATGCTATAAACCCATGTCTCAAGCCCAAATAAAGAAAAAGCATGCGCTTATTGCCAAGAAGGATTTTTGGCCTTTTTTGTTGCTCACTTCCCTGTTTATGCTTTGGGGGGTTGCCCATAATATGACGGACACCTTGCTGGCCGCATTCAAGCGCATCATGAGTATGACCGATTTTCAGACCTCATGGATTCAGTTGGCGTTTTATGGTTCCTATTTTTGTCTGGCTTTGCCTGCCGCCTTGTTTATCAGGAAGTATTCGTATAAGTCGGGGATCTTACTTGGATTGGGGCTTTTCGCCATTGGCTCACTCCTATTTTATCCCGCCAGCATGGCCATGTCATACGGTTTTTTTCTTTTTGCTCTTTATGTCCTTGCAGGGGGACTATCTATTCTGGAAACTTCCGCCAACCCCTATATATTAGTTATCGGCCCACCTGAAACTGCAACTCAACGACTTAATCTGGCGCAGTCCTTTAATCCCATTGGTTCCATCATAGGGGTGTTTTTGAGTAAGGTATTTATCCTATCCAAATTAAACATGGCAGAAGCAGAGGACCGTACAAGTATGGATCCCGAGGCACTAAAGGCCATACAGGCAGAAGAACTATCTAATGTGATGAACACCTACGTAGGGGTGGCCTTATTTCTAGTGCTGGTCTGGTTTGTCATCAAGGCGGTACGTATGCCAGTGGCCTCAGAGACCGTGGAATCAGACGGCATAAGATCCGGGTTTAGGCGATTGTTCAAGAACAGGAACTATGCATTGGGGGTAATGGCTCAGTTTTTCTATGTGGGTGCTCAAATTGGCGTGTGGTCTTTCACCATCAGGTATGTGATGGTGGAGCTTAATTTGAATGAAAGTGATGCATCAGACTATTACTTATTGTCGTTGATCCTATTTGCCGGCAGTAGATTTGGGTTTACAGCCTTGATGAAATATGTGAAGCCCTCCCTTCTTTTGGCAATTTCCTCATTGATAGCTACCTTGTGTTGTCTGGTGGTGATTTATAGCAGTGGGATGACAGGGGTAATTGCACTTGTATTGATATCAGTATGCATGTCACTGATGTTTCCTACTATTTATGGGCTGGCAGCAGAAGGACTGGGCAAAGACACAAAATTGGGGGGGTCTGGATTGATCATGGCCATCTTGGGTGGGGCTTTATTAACCGCAGCTCAAGGACAGGTATCCGATATCAGTGGAAGTATAGGTATGTCGTATATAGTACCTTTGGTCTGTTTTCTCGTGGTGATGTATTTCGGCTTAAATCATGCCTATGCTAAGCCTAAGGTAAAACATCCCGAAGAAAAGATGGTATAATTCTAACGGTGATAACCAAGAATAAGGAGATGTGTTGAAGAAGCAACAAGTGTTAGGTAACAAGCCAGGGAAGCGTTGAAAAAAGGGATAAGCTACATACTTCTATTCGTTATATGCTTTGCCTCTTCCATAAATGGTTATGGTCAAGATTCAGAGGCGATTCGGTTCAGGTCATTTGGAATGGAGAAGGGGCTTTCCAATGAAAGTGTTTCCTCTATTTTGAAAGATGAAGATGGTTTCATGTGGTTCGGTACAGCCCATGGATTGAACAGGTATGATGGGACTACTATAAGGCAATTCGAGAACCAGGAATTCGATACCACCTCTCTATCCAAAAATTACATTGAGGATATTTTCGAAGGTCCGGAGGGGAATATTTGGATTAGAAATTCCGGACTGGTGCATAATGTATACCTGAGGGGGGGAGAAATTTTTTGCAGGAACATGACAGAAATTGCCCGCCGTTACCAATTAAAAAGCCCAAGAGTCAGATCGATAAGCAAGGATGCTGAGGGCAGATTTTGGTTTATACATCCCCATGAAGGGATCAGCGTTTACGACCCAGCTTTGAAAAACTCCGTCCACCTTTATCAAGGAGGTGGCAGGGGGGGAGGTGGATTGAGTAACAACATGGCCTCTGCTGTAATGGAGTCGGTATCTGGAGATATGTGGGTGGTTTATGAAAACGGTATTATTGATATTTTTGATCCAAAGGAATTCAGGATAAAGCGCCAATTCAGTATAGAGCACTATTTAGAATCTGGGATAAGTTATCAGTTTTCATTGTTTATAGATGGTGATGGTGATGGGTGGGTTTATTGCCCTTTCCTTACCAAAGGTGCTTTTATGATAGAAAGGGTTTCTGGAGAGGTTACGCATTATACTGCCACTGGAGTTGATGCCAAATTAAACAATGGGTTGGTGAAATGTATCCTTGAGTATGATAAAGGACAGATATGGCTGGGAACTGACCATGGCGGGATTAACATTATTGATAAGCATAGTGGGGATGTGTCGTTCCTCATGCATGATCCGGCTGACCCCAAATCCCTGTCACATAATGCCATATATACCCTTTATCAGGATGAAATAGGCACAGTATGGGTGGGTACTTTTAAGAATGGCATCAACCTTTATCATAGAAACATGGCAAGGTTTGTTCATCATGAAAGGGAAATAGGACCTAGTCTTCCCCATAATGACATCAATTCATTTCTTGAAGATCAGCATGGAAATGTGTACATAGGGACTAACGGTGCAGGATTATATTATTGGGAAAGAGGTAGCGACAAGTACTCGAAAGTTATAGATGCAGAGGGAAAATCCTCAGCAGAAGTGATTGTGGACATGGCCATGGACCAAGAGGGGGTACTTTGGATGGGTACCTATCAACAAGGGCTATACCGT
Source organism: Cyclobacteriaceae bacterium (assembly GCA_003565295.1). Taxonomy (GTDB): domain Bacteria; phylum Bacteroidota; class Bacteroidia; order Cytophagales; family Cyclobacteriaceae; genus Pleomorphovibrio. The sequence continues at coordinate 12,607 of PXCO01000300.1, read as the reverse complement.
TATGATGGTGAGACATTCAAAAGTTACCTGCCCAACCTTAACCACCCCAATGGGTTAAGGGACGTGAATGTTTGGAGTGTATTTGTGGACAGCAAAAATCGAATTTGGCTAGGAACCCTCAATGAAGGCCTACATCTCTTTAACAAGGGGGAAGGTGTTTTTACCCATTTCCATGTTGATGATGAGAAATTCCCTTCCAATAACAGTTATGTAGTGGCATTGGAGGAGGACAAGTATGGCAATATTTGGGTAGGTGGAGGGGACGGTATCGATATCATCAATTTGGAAAAGGGCTATCACAAATATTACCCAGGGGGGAGCATGGGGCTTTCCGGAAGCCAAATTACAGATATCCATAGGGATGCGTCCGGAATTATTTGGGTAAGTACCACAAAGGGGTTGAACCTTTTTGATGAAGGCGAGGAGCGGTTTTTGTCCTTTTCTAAGTCGGACGGATTGCCTTCCAGTTACATTGTTTCTATCCTTGAGGATGATTCAGGTCACCTTTGGGTAGGTTCTCAACATGGCCTTGGCTATATAGAAGTGGATCGAAATGAATTCCCCTTTTCATTGGCCTTCAGGCAGTTTAATTTGGGGGATGGTTTACAAGGGCTGGCGTTTAGTCTGAATTCAGCGCTAAAAACCAAGGATGGCCATTTTTTATTTGGGGGGGGCAATGGTTTTAATCGGTTTAAAATGGATGATTTCAGGTTTAGGAATGAATCTCCCAAAGTGGTTTTTACAGATTTTCAGCTTTTTAACAAAACAGTGGCCGTAAATGAGAATGTAAATGGACGTGTATTACTTAATGCTCCTGTTCAGAACACCAAGGGGGTGGAGTTAAAGCACTTCGAAAATATATTTTCCATCGCTTTCTCCTCTTTAAATTTCCTTAACCCGGAAAAGACACAGTTCCAATATAAGTTGGTGGGGTTTAACGAAGATTGGACTACGATCGAAAAACCTCCCTTTTCGGTAACCTATACCAATTTGGACCCGGGGACATATCAGTTATTGGTAAGAGCCACCAATGGGGATGGGCAATGGTCTGAAGAGAAACATGCTTTTTTCATCAGCATATCAGCACCCTATTGGAAGAGTCCCTTCGCCTACCTGTTTTACTTCTTAGTAGGAGTTGCAGCTGCACTTTTTATTGTCAAATGGTTTCTGGACAAAGAAAAAGAAAAGCTTAGGCGTGAGGAAGAGAAAAAGGAAAACAGAAGAATTCAGGAGTTGGATAAATTAAAGACCCGATTTTTCACGAATATTAGCCATGAGTTCAGAACCCCCCTCAGTCTGATCCTTTCTCCAGCAGAGCAACTAATGAAAAACAATGACTCTGAAGCGGATATGGAAAAAATATCCATCATACAACGCAATGCAAAACGGTTGCTACATCTGGTTGACCAATTATTGGACATCAAAAACATTGAAAAAGAAGGGGTAGAGTTCTCTCCCTCCAATGGAGACTTGGTGGCGTTTCTAAGAGAAAGGGTAGAGGCCTTTAAGGCATTGTCTTCCGACAAGCGGATTGGGTTGAATTTTAAAAGTGCCGAATCACTTTTGGTAGCCTCCTTTGATGGGGATAAACTGGAGAAAATTATTTTTAACTTACTTTCCAATGCCTTTAAATTTACTCCTTCAGGGGGAGAAGTTGAAGTAAAGGCGAGGTTCATTCCTCTGGGTGATGGCAATGCTCAGAAGGGCACCTTTGAAGTGGAGGTTAAAGACAGTGGGATAGGGATAGACGAAAATGATTTGCCCAAGATTTTCGAAAGGTACTACGTGGGAAAGGAGAGTAAGCGTGTGGCAAATGCGGGTACGGGTATAGGGCTATCCCTTTCATTGGATTTCGCCAAGTTACACGGTGGCGACATCCAGGTTTCAAGTATAAAAGGAAAGGGTTCCACCTTTGTACTGACTTTTCCCATTGAAGTATCAGATTGGGAGCTGCCTCGCAAAGGGGATCTGTGGACAGATCAGGAGGAGGAAGAATACAAAAACTTGCAAGCAGGTCTGCCTACACTTTTGGTGGTGGACGACAACCCCGACTTTTTACTCTATCTAGGGCGGTCCTTGGCGACCAATTATCACATTATCACGGCTGTTGATGGGCAGGAAGCTCTGGAAAAGGCCGTTAAGCTGATTCCTGATCTTGTTATTTCGGATTTGATGATGCCAGTCATGGACGGGGTTCAGCTTTGTAAACGCATAAAGGGAGATATCAAGACTTCTCATATCCCGGTGATTCTGCTCACGGCAAGAAGTTCAGAGGAAAAGCAGATGGAAGGCCTGGGTTCTGGCTGTAACCTTTACCTCACCAAGCCTTTTAGTTTAGACCTACTACAGCTAAGCATCAGCAATTTGCTTCAGGAACGCGCCAAGCTTCAACAACTCTATCAGAAAAAGATTTCTGCAAAGGCCAGCGAGGAGGAGATTGTTTCCCTGGACGACATACTGATTAGGGACGCCATAAGACTTGTAGAACAAAACCTCGACAACCCCTCTCTTACCGTGGAGCAGCTCAGCAGGGAGCTGGGGATGAGTAGGGTTCATTTTTACAAAAAGATTCATTCCCTTACCGGCAAAAGCCCGGTGACCTTTATACGGTCCATTCGCTTGGAACATGCCAAGCAGCTGCTGCAAAGGAGCCAGCTGACGGTATCGGAAATTGCTTTCAAGGTAGGCTACAACAACACCAAATATTTTTCCAAGCACTTCAAGGCCGAATATGGAAAGTTGCCATCCCAGGTTTCCAAGGCCGAAGTGGAGGGATAAGGGGCATCATCTTCCTCGTTTTCTATTTATTTACCCATTACGCTTTAATGTTGATAAAATAGTTGCGATGATATATTTCGCGGTCACTAGCCAAATGGCAATGAATCCAAATAAAAGGCTGAGAAAACGAATTCCATAAGTGTTGGGTTTGGGCTAATGATAGGGTTAACATTTGATACCCCAAATAGAAACAAATGGGGGACCATGGGTAAGTGGGGTATTTCTATCTTTGAGTTCATTAGACGGTAGATCAATTACATGGCTATGTAGATTAATCGTTTGATGAGGTTACATATTGGGTTTTGCTAACATTCAGCTGCCGGGGCGGTCACACGCCCCGGTTAGTTGAATTGTCTCAAAGAACATTGAAAAGACCTTTTCGTTTATTTAGCCTATTAATCAAATTGGGTGGCTTGTTCATCAACTTTTTCCGAACAGGCCCAGGGCCACCAACATTTAACGTGAATACATCAGACCTATTAATACCTATTGCACCCAATTCCGCGAAAGAGAGTTTTGCGGGATTGGGTGTTCCTTTGTATTCCGTCAGGGAGTAGTTTCCGAATCCAAATCAGAACAAATGCAGGGCTGAGCCAAATCTCCGCCTCGTCCATCCTTTATTAAACACTTTGACAGTGGTGTAAAACAGTGTATTTTGGGTTTCCGATAAAATTTTATCAGTTTATTATTACTTCGGCATCATTTTGGATATTATTCCTACGAAATGAAACTTATTTTAGGTTACATAAATTGCATGTGATCCACATTTAATTCCATTTCATAAAATACCCCCTAAATTAAGCGGGGGATTTTATTTCTTAAACCGTACACCTAAACCAATTTTATCATGTTGTCATTTGTCATTACCGTACTTATTATCGCATTTATCGCAGCCATACTTGGTTTCACTGGAATTGCCAGTGGACTGGCGTCCATCGCTAAAATAGTGTTCTACATCTTTTTGGTATTATTAGTGATCGGCTTAATCATCGGAGCAGTCAATGGCTTTTAGAGCCGTTTCTCTCCAAGTTATCATCAAAAAAAGCCACAGGGATGGAAATCCCTGTGGCTTTAAATTTTTAAAGTAATCAAAAGGTTCTTGGTGCCATTGGCATTTACCTACCTGACCCAAAATCATAGCTTCTTTCGAATATATACCACAAAATCATGAGCATATTTATTTGCGTCATCTTTAGGTACAGGCTCCCTACTTATCTCCTCCCATTTCTCCATATCCACTTCCGGGAAATAGGTGTCCCCCTCTGGAGAGCCCTTTACCTCGGTGATCACCATTTCGTCAGCAAATGGAAGGCTTAATTTATATATTTCGGCACCGCCTAATATGAATAGTTTGTCCAATCCCTTTGATTTCCCAATGTTGAGTCCCTCCTTTAGCTCGTTTACCACGTAGTGACCCTCGGGCACCTGATAGGCTTCATCCCTTGTCACCACAATGTGTGTTCTTCCCGGTAAGGGTTTTCCTAGGGATTCGAAGGTTTTTCTTCCCATGACCACATGGTGGCCGGAGGTGGTTTTTTTAAAATGGCGTAAATCAGACGGCAAATGCCAGGGAAGCCCGTTTTCTTTGCCGATCACATTGTTCTCCCCTCTTGCTACTACTATGGATACTTTCAATTAAATGGCTGGTTTTTGCGGTGATTGAAATTAGTGTTTATTCTTCTTCCTCCTTTGCCTGAGACATCATGTTGGGGTATTCCTGCATTGAAAAAACCGCTGGGGCATTTTCATCTATGGACTTCATAGTGATGTTTGTGGTGGTATTGTCTTCGTCACTGATGAACTCCATTTCCATAAGGCTGCCCTCAGGCAGAGATTCGAAGTAGGTCTTATTCTCAGCTTTCATCTTTTGGGTGATGAAAGGGCTGTTTTTACCCCAGAAGGACTGTAATCCGGAAATAGGATCCTTGCTTATCCAGTAGGAGGCTTTGAAACCCTCACTTTTAGCCACATATTCCTCGCAGCTATATCCAAGAATGGTCTTGGTGTTTCCTGTTTTTTCAAAGGAAAAATCGCTAAGGTCTACTGGTTCACCTTCTTCCTCTTCATCCATTTCTTCGAATTGATCCATCATGTTTTGCCAGTCTAACCCGAAGGCCATACTGGATTTCTCCCCATCTGCCTCCAGCAGCATGATAGTGGCATTATTCTTAAAATCAAAAATCATAATAGACCTTTCCTTTTCTTTTTTGCTTTCCTCATCAAAAAATTCCATGGCGGAAAACTGAGGGTCTTCACTAAGGTATGACCGGATGCGCATGGGTGTATCTGTTTTGCCCTTTTCGTCTGTTCCTGTGATTTCCATCTCGGCCTGACCGGAGAAGGCATAGGCTTCCTCTGTTTCCACGTTTAGATTAACCGAAGATAGAATTTTACTAAAGTCAAAACTTCCCCCGCCTCGCATATTTCCATCTGAATCACCATAGAGGTTGCCAAAAGCCTTTTCCAATTGTCTTTGGGTGGCCCTTTCCACTTCCCTTTCTACCCGTCTTTCCACTGCTCTGGATACCCCTTCCTCTGCCGCATTTCTTAATCTTCTTAGGAGCTGTGCCTCGGAAAGCAAGGGTAAAGAAAATATAAAAATCAGTACAAAAATTGAGAATCTTGTTTTCATGATTATGCTTATTTTTTCAGGACTAAGGTAGAAAATTATTTAAAACAAACAAAAAATCGCTTTGAACTCAGAATAATGTATTTTGTCATATTTCAAGTATGTATTCCAATATTCCGGCATTCTTTCCTTTGGGCCGGGATACCAGCATGGGGTAGGTGTCATTAAGTTGAATGAGCCGCTCGGCCATACTGCCTATAAATAGGGCCGTGGCAGCTGTCCTTCCTTTAACACCGATCACTACTGCGTCCACCTCGTTTTCTTTGGCGCTTTTTAAGATGTCTTCCACAGGGTCATCATCATCGTCTTTGGTATAGATGGTCTTTATGGCGATGTTTTTGGTGTCGATTTTTTTTATGAATTTTTTGAAGTTGTTTTCTGCGTGCGATTGCATGATTTGAGTAAATTCCTCATAACTTTTACCGGTGAAATGGTATCCAGAAGGTACCGTGAACACATTTTGGCAAATGATCTCCCCCTTTTTTCCCGTGGCGGTCAAGAGGGTGACCGCTGCATTCATGGCCTCTCTGGAATAATCCGAGAAGTCACTGGGCACGAGCAGTTTTTTGATCTTGGGTTTGGCCCCTTCCGGGACGATCATCAGGGAGCAACTTGCACGCCTTGCAAGCCGTTGAGATGCTACTCCTGTACCCGGAATGGAAACTTTTCTCCCGATCATGATCATGTCCGCTGATTTCTCGTGGGCTAGTTTCAGTACTTTTTTTGCCAGCTGGCCTTCCTTCACCAGAAAAGAAATGGACACATCGGCTTGAGGAACAAAATGTTTTTTGACGGCCTTTTCCATCTGGTTTTTCCTTTCGGCGATCATGCTTTCCAATAAATTGGGGAATTCTTCCAGGATTTCCTTTGGCACATTCAGGTTTCGAATCACATTGATGAAATAGATTTTTTTTGTCTGGTGGGTAAAGGCGATATAGGAGGCGAACTTCACCAGGGTTTCGGTCATGGGGGATTGATCCAAACAGACAATTAGTTTTTTGATATGCTCCATGGCAAGGATTAAATAATCAGGCGAAACAAAATTAATATTCTTGCTCGATTTGAGCCACGGGATTGATGGAAATTTGAATTAGTTGATTATTTTCCATAATCCGAGTTGGGTGCTTTGACATCTTTGTAGTTAAGCAGTTTACAACAATTATGCTAGTTTCAATCCCAATTTAAAGAAAAAGATTTTCTCCTCATTCGGCATATTATAAGTCTGCGTTTAATATTACGGCCTGAATATGGTATATTTGTAATGAGTTCGGATCGGCGACATGTTCAAACTTCACAAGTTGATTAAAATGCCGAGTGAAGCCTCTTTTCAAAACCAGGCCTCACCCCGCAAGGGGCCTCGCTTCCTCGAAGCAGGTTAACAGTGGAAGGTTGCGATCTGGAGGCAGCTCAAATCCTGTCATATCGGAGGTTTGTAACACTCCAAGATCCGGACTCTTTATTTTTTCACCAATCCATTGTTAACACCACCACCTTCTTATTGTGCTGTCCCAAGTCAGGGTTTATAGGAGGCAAGTTGTAGAGGGTCTTCCAGGTTAATCTCTTTCCCGTTATGTCCGTATGCTTTTATGGATAAGGTCTCCTCCGGAATTTCCACCTTTCGTGTAGATTGAGAAAGGAACCCACTCCCCAGGGGTACCTCGATTACCTGGTTTCGGTCATTAGGAAGTCCCAGAACCAATTTGTGTACAGTTTGGGGGATATCCATCACTTTTCCTTTTGGAGTTGGCCGGGTTGAAAATCCCAGTAGTTTTCCCCGGTTTTGTGTGGATAAAAAAAGCGGACGCTCATCTGTTAGTCGTAGGGTAGCCAATGCCTTTGCATCTCCCGGCACCAAAAAGCCAGCCTGGTGAGGTGGAATTTCCGAAAAGTCACCTTTACCGTTGCCCAATAAAACCAGTCCTACCTGGGCATCTAACCTCCCTACAAAAATTTCATTTCCATAATCATTTCCGGTTACCAAAATATCCAAATGCCCATCTTCATTGACATCTGCCACTTGGATCCCATAAAGGGGTGCCATTTGAGCCCTAATGGGAAGTGGCTTAATATCAAATTCTCCGTTGCCCAGGTTGATCATGACAATGGAAGCCGCGAAATTCCCCTCAAGTTCCAGGGCGCCCTCTTTTTCCTCCTCCGTCAGTAAATTATCGTAAGTGGCATTCGCATAGGCTTTGTAACTGTCAAATTTTTTCCTGAAAAGGGTGCTCTGTCCATATAATTCATTCCAAAAATGCACGGGGAAAAGGTCATATTCTCCTTGATTATTTTTGAAATGCGCAAATACAATGGGGTCTATGGAACCATTGTTGTCAAAATCCTTAGCGACTACCTTTACAGGCCGCTGTTCGCTTGGATTCCATAGGTTATTATAACCCATATTGCCCACTACGTAATCCATTCTTCCATCTCCATTTAAATCTGCGGGCACAATACTATTCCACCAGCCCAATTTTTTATCCAAATTTGGACGGGTAAGCTTTGTAAATTTGGTGCCGTCAAACTTAAAAATGGTGATAGGCATGTATTCCCCCACGAGGATCAACTCAGCTTTCCCGTCCCCATTCGTATCTGACCAAAGGGCATCGGTGACCATTCCTATTCGAGCAAGCTCAGGTGCTAGGCTTTCAGTTACATCCTCAAATTTCCCGCCCTTGTTCACCAGTAGGTAACTTCTTTCAGGGTAAGGATACTTCCCCACCGGAGTTCTCCCACCTACGAATAGGTCCATAAGCCCATCACCATTCCAGTCAGCGGCCCTTACCGTAGATCCACTGGACAACATTTCAGGAAGGGCATCCTCACTGAGTTCAAATCCCCCATCACCACTGTTCAACAGCAACCTGTCCTGATATTCCGTGGAACCTGGCTTAAACTCGTTGCTTCCACTTACCAAGTAAAGATCTTGGCGGCCATTGTTATTGGCATCAAAAACAAGCATACCCATATCTTCATATAGCCTGGTGTCCTCTTCCTTAAACCATCCTTCGCATGCCGTAAAAGTGCCATCCTTCTGTTGAAAAAATAGTTCAGGAATGTATCCGGCTGAGGAACCTATGACTACATCATCCAACCCATCTCCATTGATGTCGGATATGGCGATGCTTGGACCAAACTGGGTATGTTTATGAGGAACTGTCCTTTGTAAGTTAAAGTCAATCTTATCCTCTTCCTTATGGGTATATATCAAGTTTATAGCGTCTGAAATCTCATCAAAATACCTTTGGCCAGGTTTGAATAAAAAGGGGTGCCCAACCGATGAAATATCTATGGCGAAGGCGTCCTTATAATTAACCTTTATAAGTTGATTTTTTTGGAGGTTTGTAAGGCTATTCATTTGGCCATCTGGCCAAAAGATGTTGATTTCACTGACCTCATTACCAGAAGAGAGCCCAAAATGAGCCACCGGTTCCACGGAGGACATATAGCCCCTGGCTAGGTGCTGTTCATGGTATAGCTGCTCGCCATTTTTTAAGGTTAAAGAGATTTTAGCCCCTTGTCCATAGGGGTTGGAGGGTGGTCCCTGAAGTTTAATTCTCAGGAAATCAGGTGGGGATTCGGACTCATTTAAGGTGTTTTCAAATATAAAGGCCTCGTCATTGATGTTGTTGACCACATAGTCAAGATCCCCGTCGCCATCTAAATCCACGAAAACAGCACCATTGGAAAATGAAGGGATATTTAAACCCCATTTATCCCCCACGTCCTCAAAAACTAAATTCCCGGTATTTTTAAAAGCATAATTTGGTATTTTCACAATAGGAATGGAATCCAGCAATTGTTTAACGGTGGCCACGGCCCCTACATCCGCCCGGTAATCTGCAAAGTCTTTGTCGGTGATGTCTCTTGGGAAGCCATTGGTTACAAGCAGGTCTTTGTACCCGTCATTGTCCACATCCACAAAAAGTGGAGACCAGCTCCAATCGGTTTGGTGTACCCCCGCCATCATCCCTATTTCACTGAAGGGGATACCGGGACCGTTGTTGAGGTGCAACATATTTCTCACATGCTGGTATCCGTATCCCCATTTCTCATTGTTGATGTATCGCGAATAGGACTCTCCACCGATGGTGGTTTTCTTTCGGTAATTGGTTTCACCTAGCATATCCAGGGTGATGAGGTCCACTAAGCCGTCATTGTTGATATCTGCAGCGTCCGCACCCATGGAAAACATACTTTGATGCTTTATTAAAGAGGGAATTTCATTTTGAAATGTGCCATTACCTCTATTGATATAGAAAAGGTCATTGCTCAAATAATCATTGCAAACAAATATGTCCTGCCATCCACTCTGATTGAAATCTGAGACGGCTATTCCCAGGCCAAACCCTTCATAGGTAATACCTGCCTCAATCGTGATTTTGGAAAAAGTGCCGTCACCATTGTTTCGGTAAAGTTGGTCATTATTAATAGCGCTGCCATCAGTAATCTTCTACCTGTAATTTCCCGGGAGTATATTGCTCTGTTCGTTATTTAGGACGTACAAGTCCAGATCCCCATCATTGTCCATATCAAAAAATACCGCAGCCATACTGTTACCCTCCTCAGCTATGCCGTATAGGGCAGCCTGCTCTTCGAAAACAGGGTGACCATTTTCATCCAGTCCCTGGTGCACAAATAACAGGTTATTCCTTTTCTCAGGGTGCATGGCAGCACAAACATAAATGTCGGGCAGCCCGTCTGCATTGATGTCTACAAGGGTGGTCCCTGTACTCCAGTAGTCTTCGGCTTTTACCCCAGCGGTTTCTGTGATATCTTCGAATTTCATCCCCCCCTTATTAAGGTATAACTTGTTGCCTACTTGATTTCCAGTAAAAAATAAATCGGGTAGCCCATCCCCATTGAAATCGCCAACCGTTACTCCTCCACCATTGAAGATGTATTCTTCGGTGAGGATATTGAAGGCATCTGTTTCAACTATGGAGTTGTTAAAATCAACATTGCTGTGGGAGGAGGGGATTTTACGGAATAGCGTTTCTTTTTCCGGGGTATGACAAGCACAAAGGCTTATTCCCCATAAAACCATTGTGATGTAGAATAGATTGAACTTCATGATCCTGGGTTTAGAAGCTTACACAATGAAACAACGAAAAAAAAGAAAGGAGAAGGCATTTCCCTTCTCCTTTCTTGTAGGGTTTTGTAGAATTAAAAGCCTGGGTTTTGGATGAGGATATCAGAACCCACTAAATCTATTTGATCCTGAGGAATGGGGAGGACCCTGTAGGGAGTGGTGTAGCTTGTCCCACCCAATGCGGCACCTAGAAATTGACTTTCGTAGCTAAGGTATCTATTTAGCTCGTCCACGTCGGTTTCCCAGCGGACTAAATCATAAAACCTGTGTCCTTCCATGCCTAATTCTAGTTTTCTCTCAAACCTTACAGCTGCTCTGGCCTGATCAGGGTCAGCCCATGGAGTTTCATAAAGCCCTACTTGGTAATTGGCAGCAGGAGTTCCATCAGCCCTAAGAAGAGGGGAGTTTATCGCTCTCTGCCTTACCCTGTTGGTATATTGTCTGGCCTGTTCTAAATTACCTAATTCAATTTCTGTTTCAGCGGCCATAAGAAGAACATCAGCAAAACGTATGATCATGATGTTGATGGCGGTATAGCCGGGAGTCCATGAACTGTTATCCTGGTACACCCCTTGTTCCTCTCTGGTATACACGTATTTTTTAGGGCTGTAAGGTCCCCCATTGGCGCGGTTTCTTATCCAAGCATTTCCCGGGTGATCCTGCCAGTCCAAATAAGGGATGCCCCGTCTTCCTGTGGTATGATCCACCCTTGGGTCTAATGGGCCACCATCGGTGGTAAATGGCTGATCGGCATCAATACCAAAATCATTCTTTACCGCATTCGAAGCATCATTAAAGGAACCATCAAGAAGGGGTAGACCATTTTGTGTTCTAAAGGAATTCACAAAGGAAAAAGCCGGCTGGAAGAAGCCACAACAATTTCCTGGTCCTTCCGGCCCGGTATTATAGGGAAAGTTCAAGTCAAATTCAGGGTTTGCATTGTTTACACTACCCGTATTAGCAGCTGATTGGTAAGCCCATATTGATTCCTCATGGTTATTATTGGCTCCCCTGAACATATCTTCATAATAAGGGACCAGGTCATATTTAAGGCCATTGCTGGTGACGCCGTTTGCTATGACATCGTCAAACAAGGTTTTGGCCTCTTGAAACTTTTTCTGATACAGATAGACTTTGGCTAGATAGGATTTTGCAGCCCAGGAGTTTACCCTTCCCACCTCAGACTGTGTGTCGGGGAGGTTGTTTACGGCAAATTGGAAATCCGCCTCTATGAATGGCCACATATCCTGATCATTAACCACCTCTTCCAGTCCTAGCTGGTAATCTACCGTTTCATCCACGTAGGGTACGCGGTTGAAGTTTCGGGTCAGTTGGAAATAGAAATGTGCTCTTAAAAACCTGGTTTGCGCCTCGATGTGGGTTGCAGCCGCTTCGGGTACATCTTCATTTCTGTCTTGCAGCAACCTCATTACCGAGTTGGCTCTGGCAATCCCTTCATAGGTACCCGCCCAGTTTTCCCTTAGGATGTCAATGGTCGCATCATTTTCATAGCGCTGTATGGGGTTGATGGATTGGAAATCCCCGGGGTCTGTGCCCTTGTTGGCATCTCCTCCTCTTATACTCCCCCAAACCCAGTTTGATGGGGAGGCCATTCGTTGGTTTCTCCCGTTTACCTGGGAATATACCGCCAATAGGGCCGCGTTAAGCCCATCAAGGGTCTGTAATTGCGCCTCCCCAATCTGACCTGTGGGGGGGATCTCCAGAAAATCATCACAACTAATTGCAAACATCATCAAGAAAGATGTGGTCAGCAATGTGATTCTATTTTTTATGCTTTTATTCATTTTTTCAGAATTTTTGATTTACATGAAAAATTTAGAAGCTAAGGTTTACTCCTAAAGTATAACCTACGGTCAAGGGGTAATTACCCACATCAATGCCGAAATTGGTATCTGCATTGCCGCCGACCATTGGGTCAAGCCCGGAGTAACCTGTTACGGTCCAAAGGTTATTGGCAGAGGCAAAGACCCTTAATCTCTCCATTTTAAATCGCTGGAGAAGGCTTTCAGGCATGGTATATCCTATGGTCAAGTTCTGCAACCTTAAATATGACCCGTCCTCTACATAAAATGAACTACCATTGTTACTAG
>PXCO01000027.1 GCA_003565295.1 Cyclobacteriaceae bacterium | reverse complement strand
TTCGGGATAAACTTCTCGCCCTTCATTATGTCCATAAAAAAAAGAGACTCAGTTTCTCAGCCAAGTCTCTTCTCTCTATTGTGATCCCGCTGGGGCTCGAACCCAGGACCCTGACATTAAAAGTGTCATGCTCTACCAGCTGAGCTACGGAATCAAACGAATATAAGTTTTTAGCCCTTATTACGTTAATCCATTGAACCAACTTGGGATTACCCAAATTAAATTTAATGATACAGGCTTGCTTTTTGTGAGGCCTTTTCCGTAATTGGACTGCAAATTTAAAGCTATCTATCTACAATGCCAAATTTCAAGCCCTTCTTTCTGACGAAATTTCTTTTTATTTTTTTTGCGATTTGTCAATATTCTAACTGCCATGCCGACCAGGAAAGGCTAAACATAGCAGATTCTTTGTTTGCCTCCAGGCAATACAAGGAAGCTTTAACACACTATGAATCATTACTTAACGAGGATCAGGTATATTCACCGGCCATGCTCCTGAAAATGGCATTCATCACTGAGGGCATGGGCAATTTCCCACAGGCCACCTATTACCTTTCCAAATATTACTCCTATAATCCCAACCCAAAGGTAATAGAGAAAATCAAGAGCCTTACCAACCAATCCAACCTTATTGGCTATGCCCTTACCGATCAGGATCAGTTCCTAAGGATACTCTTTGATTACCAACAGGAAATCACCTCTGTGTTTTCCCTGTTGATGTTGGGCTTTTTGATCATGATGTTGGTATTGCCGTCGAAAAGAAACGGGTTTCTGTTGCCTGCATCATTTTTCCTTATACTTGCTTTTGCCAGCAACAACCTGCTGCAGCAACCCGACTTGGCCATTGTGACAGGTAGCCCCACATTAATCATGGATAAGCCAACTGCCGCGGGAAACATGATTCGGAAGGTGGATGCCGGACACAGGGTGGTTGTCAAATCTTCCCATGACATCTGGTATGAAGTAAAATGGGGGGAAAGGACCGCCTATATCAAAAAAAGCAATCTATCAAAAATCTAAAGGGTCCAGGTAATTAAAGTGCCCGTTCATTTTAATTTTCTCCCTGGCGGTTTCAAGTTGTTTCAAGATGGGTAGGGCCGATTCCATGTGGCGGATGAGGAATTCAAGCCTATCGTTTTCTGAGCGAATGAGCAGCAATTTCAGCTCTTCCTCTAATCTTAAGCCTATCTTACCAGCATAGGCATAGGCGTGCAATTCCTCGTCTATTACAGGACTGGTATTCCCAAGAATACTTAAAAATTCGGTCAACAGGTTTTTGAACCTAAGAAAAACCATGGGGTCTTTTAATGGATCGTCCACCAACATCAGCACATTTCCGCCGGCATACAACTTATCCCTATAGGGATTTTCAAAGCTAACTATCCTGAAAGCCTGTACACCAATAGTTTTAATATCCATCCGCCCATCCTCATACGTCTTAGAAATTTCTTCCAACCTCACCTCAGTACCGTACATCAAGAGCTTATCAATGAACACACAAATCCCAAAATTCACTCCTTCAGTAATGCAATCCTTGATCATTTGCTTGTACCGTGGCTCAAAAATGTGAAGGTTTAGTTTCACACCAGGGTAGGCTACTAGCTTTAAGGGAAATAGAGGTAGAGATTTTTCCATGGTGGCCTTTGAATATTATTGAGTTCCACTCTTTATGCGATCTACCATTAATACTGTAAAAACCCACCTAAAGTTTTTATTTTCCTTGAATCAGGCATAACTTTTGGCTAGATTGGGTTGTTTTATCAGAAAAATTCACCGGATGAACCAACAACCTATAAGCTTTCGCTCAACGCTGTTTGCCCTTTTAATTATTAGCAGCAACACATTATTTGCCCAGGATTTTGCTTTAAAGCAACTTGATAGTTCCCCCAGGCATCATGAATGGGTCACCATCTCCTCCGGAGATAGAGAGATTACCGCATTTATTGCCTTTCCTGAGGTATCTCAAAAATCAGATGTGCTAATAGTGATCCATGAAAACCGTGGCCTTACGGACTGGGTAAGAAGCATGGCCGATCAGTTGGCGGAATTAGGTTTTATTGCCATTGCCCCTGATCTCCTTTCTGATTTTGATCAAAATCATAGCACAACAGCGGATTTTGCCAGTGACGATGAGGCCAGAAATGCCATTTATAAATTGGATCCCGACCAGGTGACGGGTGACCTGGACAGGGTAGTGGAATATGCCAACGCTGTACCGGCAGGTAACGGTAACATTTCGGTAATAGGGTTTTGCTGGGGCGGAGCACAAAGTTTCCGCTATGCCACAAACAATCCTTCCATCCAAAAGGCTCTTGTGTTTTATGGAACAGGACCATCCGATGCCTCTGATTACGCTAGAGTGGAAGCCTCCGTCTATGGGTTTTATGGGGAAAACGATCAGCGGGTAAACGCAACCATTGAAACGTCCGAGGAGGCCATGAAAAAATATGGTAAATCTTTTGATTATGAAATATATCCTGAAGCCGGGCACGCCTATATGAGAAGTGCTGATGACCCCGAGGGGGGTGAAGCAAATAAATCTGCCAAAGAGGCTTCTACTAAAAGAATTCGAGAAATTTTCAATAAATAAAAAAAAGGCTTGTTCTATTTATCAACAAGCCTTTTTATGGTTCCCTTAAATTTAATCTCCTAATTTATCATCATCTTCCTGTGCCTCTACCAATGAGAGTATTTCACCGGGAGACATATAAAGCGTTCGTATTTTGTTTTTATAATGCTCAGGCAGCCTATCGTGGTTCAACACAAAGTTTTTGGTAGCAATGATCTTGTCCCCCAGACCATTGGCCACAGCATAACTGTCAGCCGTAATTTCTGCTTCTGTCACAAATTTATGCGAGCAATAATATTTTACACCAAACCCCATTATGTTGACTGAACTTCTGTTTAGATAATCCTGTACATGACCCAGTTCGTGACCAATCCACCCTAACAAAACATCACGAGGCAATTCTTCAATGGGAATGTTTTCGTCCTCTAGCTCCAAATATCTACTGATTTTTATGCGGTATGCCCTATTTTGCCTGTTTTTGAAAACCAATGATCCAACCTTAGGTTGAGCCTGCATCACAGAACCTCCAATTTTCTTTTTGAACTCAAAATCTATCTCAGTTTCTAACAAGTCAGGAAAGTAGGACAATGCCTCCAAGGTGACTTCTCTGATGGATTCCGGAATGGTTTTATATTTGGCGTACATCTCCAGGTTATCATTCGCACCGCTTGTCCCAAAGGGCAACGGCTCCAATCCAGAGTATTTTGCAACGTCGGCTGTTTTATGTGTGAACAGGAAATTTATTGAAAGGATGATGATAAAAACGGATTTAAACATAAATCTATACGATTGATATAGCTTTTATAATAAGCAAAATTTATAAGAATAACAAGCTTAACTGGGAAAAGGTTGAGAAAAAGGCAAAAAAAAGGGTGAGCCAGCATGGTCATCCCTTTTTTCTCTATTAATGTATCCTGTACTCGAGCCTTAAATGGCCCAAGCCCGGTCCCCTTTCTTGTATTCGATACAGGGATCATACCTGCCGGGAGTTTCCACAAACCTAAGGGCTTGTGTGGCACCTATTTCAGAGGTAAAGTAACCTAATAAAGTCAAATCCTGAAACATCCCTATGTATTTAGGTATGTCTTCTTCCTCATAAAAGCCCTCATTGGCTTCCTTCTTCAATTTGTTCAGAAATGCGGTTCGTTCTTCAACGGCCGCATCCATAAAGGCCTTACCATTTTCATTTTTAAACCTGGTCCTTAGGTCATTTAATCCCCTGATGAAGGTTTCTTGCTGCTCCCTATCATAGGTATCCTGAACCATCATGGCCATAAAACCTCCTATACCCGCAGCCTTGGCTCCCGGGATATCAGTGGCAGGGATAATCGCCTCGCCAATTTCATCCATATAGGCCAAGTCCTTATCGGAGAAATTCAAGTCCTCAATCCTGTCTTCCGGGGCACAGCCTGTAAGGATCACATTGGCACCCACCATGGTGCCCCCCATCATGAGTACAAAGGTCTTTAGCGCTTCTCTTCTATTCATATTGTTCATGATTGTTTCTCCTTTAGGTTATAGATTTCTTCTTTTCAATTCTTCCACCGCAAAATTGGCTGCCCTTGCGGTCATGGCCATATAGGTAAGGGAGGGGTTTTGAGCTGCGGCCGAGGTCATGGCAGCACCATCGGTAACGAACACATTTTTGGCATCCCACACCTGATTATTGCCATTGAGCACTGAAGTTTTGGGATTCCTTCCCATTCTTGCCGTACCCATTTCATGGATACCCTGACCAAAGGTGTAACCGTTGTCGTAGGTGCTAACATTTTTGATACCTGCAGCCTCAAGCATCTCCGCTGCATCATTCATCATGTCCACCCTCATTTTCTTCTCATTTTCCCGGATTTCACAATCCATTTCGAGGACATGCATCCCCCATTTATCCTTCTCTGTCTTGCTTAAGGTAATCTTATTATCGTGATAGGGCAGAATTTCTCCAAATGCCGTCATCCCTATGGACCAAGGTCCCGGCTCAGAGAGAACATTTTTCATTTCAGGTCCGAATTGAAGTTCTGCCACATTCCTGCTCCAGCCACTTCTGCTGGCCCCCCCTTGATAGCCGAATCCTCTCACGTAATCCCTTTTCTCGTTGCCGAGATTTCTGAATCGGGGAATATAGAAGCCCCCCGGCCTTCTGCCAAAATAATACTTATCATCGTAGCCATCTACCGTACCATTAGCTCCCAGCCTAAAATGGTGATCCATGACATTGTGTCCCAGCTCCCCGGAACTGCTGCCTAGGCCTTCCGGCCAAATATCAGTCGCCGACCTCATAAGAATGGAGGCGGTATTCAGGGCCGAAGCACAAAGGAAGATGACTTTGGCATTGTATTCTATCACGGAGTTGTCTTCCCCATCCACGACTTCCACCCCGGTAGCCCTTTTTGAATCCTTATCATAGATAAGTTTATGTACGATGGACCATGGACGAACGGTAAGGTTCCCCGTGGCCTCCGCAGCAGGCAAGGTAGAGGCTTGCGTACTGAAATACCCACCAAATGGGCAACCCAAACTACACTTATTCCTGTATTGACACCCGGGTCTGCCCGGTAGTGGTTGGGTAATATTGGCCACCCTTGCATTTATCATATGCCTGGCTCCTCCGAATTTATCCTTGATTCGTTGAGCAACATCCTTCTCCACACAGTTTAGAGGGATCGCAGGCATGAAATCGCCATCAGGAAGGACGGAAAGACCATCCCTATTCCCCGAAATACCGGCAAATTTCTCCACATAACTATACCATGATGCCAGGTCTTTATACCGAATCGGCCAGTCCACGGCTATACCCTGCTTGGCATTTGCCTCAAAGTCAATATCGCCAAGTCTGTAGCTTTGCCTCCCCCAAAGAAGAGATCTCCCACCTAATTGATACCCCCTAAACCAGGTAAAAGGCTTTTTCTCAATATATGGGGAATCGGACTCATGGGCCCACCAGTCCAGATTGAGCTCATTTAACACGTAATCTCTTCTCAGGTTGGGGTGATTTTCAAGCATTTCCACTGTCCTTCTACCCCTATGTGGGATCTCCCAAGGTGCCTTTGTGGCATTTTTATAGTCTGTAACATGCTCTACTTTCGGCCCTCTTTCCAGAAGAAGCACCTTTAGACCCTTTTCGGTCAGCTCCTTTGCCGCCCAGCCACCGCTTATCCCGGAGCCTACGACAATAGCGTCATAACTTTGATCAGCCATATATTTTATACTCATTGTTTTTTTCGGCCTTCAATATATTGTCTTTTTCTTGGATTATCCTCATGGAACGGGATAAATGGCATTTATGGTACATCAACAACTTCAATTTGATGATTGTTATCAGGTTTTAATCCACTGTTAATCAACCTCCTTGAGGTTTAAACGACGGTTTTTCTGCCTTTCGTATGGCTTCAGCCGTCTCAAAATCTCTGTCCTTAAAGAAAAAGGCGAATATAAGGGTTACCACAAAGGCTATGGATGAAGGGATCAACCAAATGGAGGTCCAATTGTGACCCTCTGGACCTGAGAAATGATCAGCCACCAAACCGGCAACCCAAAAGCCTACCAACATCCCTATTCCATAAGTGGCAAGTGTTATCAATCCTTGGGCCGCACTCTTAAATCTAGGGCCTGCCTTGGAATCGGTATAAATCTGACCGGATACAAAGAAAAAATCATAACATATCCCGTGAAGGGCAATGCCAAGCAACAGAAGATAGGCTCCTGATCCGGCATCTCCAAAGGCAAAAAACACATACCGCAGCACCCAAGCCAGCATCCCCACGATTAAGGTGGTCTTTAACCCGAATTTCTTAAAGAAGAACGGCATAAGGAGCAGGAATAAAACCTCCGAAGCCTGGCCTATTGTCATTTTCCCCGTGGGATTGGGCAAGCCTACCTCGGCTAAAAAAGGATTGGCCATTTGATAATAAAAGGCCAATGGAATACAAATTAGAACGGAGCTCAAGAAGAAGATGGCAAAATCCTTGTCTTTTAGGAGTTTAAGGGCATCTAAACCCAGGATTTCCCCAAGGGATCTGTTTTCCCCTTTATCTGCTTTGGGAGGAGTAGCCGGTAAGGCAAAACAAAACAGCCCAAGGGCTAGTGAGGAAATCGAAGACATCAAGAAGGTATATCTCAACATCCCCCCCTGTATGGCGGACTGACTGTCCCAAAGGAAAAAATAACTAATGAGAAGGCCGGCAGCAATCCAACCAATGGTCCCCCATACCCTTATCAGGGAAAACTCTTTGGAAGGATCTTTCATTTGGTTGAATGAAACGGAATTTACCAGTGCCAACGTAGGCATATAGATCATCATGTACAAAAACACAAAGGGATAAAATTCGGCAAAGCTCCCGGATTGATACATCAAATACATCAATATTGCCCCTACCAAATGTAATACCGCCAATATACGCTCTGCGTTAAAGTACCGGTCTGCGATAAGCCCGATGACGAAAGGAGCAACGATGGCCCCGAAAGATTGTGTGGAAAAAGCGGCCGCCAATTGCGTCCCAGACGCACCAAGGTTACTTCCAAGGAAGGTGCCTAAGGTTACAAACCAGGAGCCCCAAACGAAGAACTCCAAGAACATCATCAGAGAAAGCTTAAATTTAATGGAAGCCTGCATAATTTAATTTATTAAATAAAGACAGTAAAAATGGGAATGGGCAATCTTATGAAGGATTAGTTCATATTTTGCCCAATTTAACGTAAATTTATCACTTCAGAAAATGAGGTACGCAGTTAATCCCTTTTGGCAGCTCCCTCATTTTCTATCCTTTTAAACTTGCCTTGTTTAGTGAATGAGGCTTTTTCTATTTTAGGTAGGGAATCAAAACCAATCAAAACTTACAACCAAATAAACCAAAGATCAGATAATGAGCAACAAAAAACTTAAAATGGGAATGATCGGCGGAGGCCCCGGTTCATTCATTGGAGCCGTGCATAGAATATCTGCCGCCATGGACGGGCTAATAGAGCTTGCCGCAGGTGCATTCAGCAGTGACCCGGAAAAATCCGCACAAACCGGTAGGGAGTTATTCCTTCCCCCCGAGAGGGTATATGGTTCTTATGATGAATTGATTGAAAAGGAAAAGCGGCTTCCGGAGGAGGAAAGAATAGATTTTGTGGCCATTGTCACCCCCAATCACGTGCATTTTGATCCCTCGGTGAAAGCCTTGAAAAATGGCTTCCATGTGGTTTTGGACAAACCTATGACCCTTACCTATGAGGAGGCCAGGGAATTGGACAAAGTCATCAAAGAAACGGGCATGCTCTTCTGCCTCACGCATACCTACACCGGCTATCCCATGGTGAAGGAGGCTAAGCGGATGATTGAAAATGGGGATTTAGGAAAAATAAGGAAAATCTACGTGGAATACCCCCAGGGCTGGCTTTGGACAGATGTGGAAAACACCGATTATAAGCAGGCAAAATGGAGAACTGACCCTAAACAAAGTGGCATCGCCAATTGTATGGGAGACATAGGTACCCACGCTTTTAATTTGGCTGAATATGTAAGTGGCCTTAAGCTGAAGCAGCTTTGTGCAGATTTAAATATAGTGGTTGATGGCCGCACCTTGGATGATGATGGTGCGGTTTTGTTGCGTTTCGAAGATGGTGCCACAGGGGTATTGATGGCCTCTCAAATTGCCACAGGATCCGAAAACAATATCAAAATCCGGGTGTTTGGGGAAAAAGCCGGGATAGAATGGGAGCAGGACCATGCCAACACGCTTTTGGTACGCCATCCAGATGCCCCTGCTCAAATTTATCGTACCGGGGGGGACAAGCCTTACCTTTCCTCCGCTGCCATGGAAAACACCAGGACACCGGGCGGCCATCCCGAAGGATACCTGGAGGCCTTTGCCAACCTTTACCGTAACTTTGCCAGATGCCTGTATGCCAAAAGAAACGGGGAAACTCCAAAACCCGAATGGGAAGACTTCCCGGGTGCCATGGATGGCCTAAGGGGAATGGCCTTTGTGGAGCATGTGGTAAGAAGCAGCAAATCCGATCAAAAGTGGACAAACTTTGAACTATAAAAATAAAATTGAATTGGGCATGACGAACACTTTTTCCAGAAGATTGATTGTCATGCCAGATTCCTCCCAGGCAAGTCTGCCGAACGACAGGCAGGTTTTGGGCAAACTATAAACCATTAATAAACAAATATATAACATGAAAACCATAAAAGGACCAGCCTTATTTTTGGCTCAATTCGCAGATGACAAAGCACCCTTCAACAGCTTGGAAAATATATGTAAATGGGCGGCCAGCATAGGCTATAAAGGCGTGCAGATCCCTACCTGGGACCCCAGGATGATAGATCTTGAAAAGGCCGCCAAGGACATGGACTATGTGAAGCAGCTTCAAAAGACCGTAAAAGACGCTGGAGTGGTAATCACCGAACTATCCACCCACCTTCAGGGCCAATTGGTGGCCGTACACCCGGCCTACAATGAGATGTTTGATGCATTTGCCCCCAAGGAACTTGCCGGGGACTTAAAAGGCAAAACAGATTGGGCCGTTCAGCAGTTGAAGTGGGCAGCTCAGGCCTCCAAAAACCTGGGGCTGACAGGTCATGCCACCTTTAGTGGAGCCCTTATGTGGCACACGGTATATCCCTGGCCCCAGCGTCCCGCAGGGCTGGTGGACACAGGCTTTGAGGAACTGGCCAAAAGGTGGCTCCCCATTCTGGATGAATTTGACAAATGCGGCGTGGACGTATGCTATGAGTTACACCCGGGGGAGGACCTGCATGACGGGGTGACCTTTGAACTCTTCCTGGAAAAAGTGAATCATCACAAACGGGCCAACATCCTTTACGACCCAAGCCATTTTGTTCTGCAATGTCTGGATTATGTAGAATTTATTGATATCTATAAGGATAGAATCAAAATGTTCCACGTAAAAGATGCCGAATTCAATGCCACGGGTAGGCAAGGCGTTTACGGCGGCTATTCAAGCTGGATAGACAGGGCCGGAAGATTTAGAAGCTTAGGTGACGGACAAGTCGATTTCAATGCTATATTTACGAAACTTTCCCAATATGGCTTCGATGGATGGGCTGTACTGGAGTGGGAATGTGCCATTAAGCACCCCGAAAACGGGGCAATTGAAGGGGCTAAATTCATTAGCGAAAAAATCATCAGGGTGACTGAGAAAACCTTCGATGACTTTGCCTCTACCGGTGCTGATGAGAATATGAACAAGAAAATTCTTGGAATCAGTTAATTATAATATTATGAAATTGAATAAGCATGTAAGTTTGGCCATTTTGGCCGCGGGGATGATGACTTTTGCCTGTGGAGGCGGAGGCAATGAAACGCAGAAAAGTGGAGAATCCACCACCACTGCCCCAGTAGAACAAAAACAAGCTCCCGGTGAAAAAAACAAAGACAACCCGGATTTTGTCAAAGGACTGGCACTGGTGAAGGAGAATGATTGCCCAAGTTGTCACATGGTAGAACGTAAAATTGTAGGGCCTTCTTATGCTGAAGTTGCCGAAAAATACGAGTATAACGATGAAAACATCGAAATGCTCGCTAGCCATGTCATCGCCGGAAATGTGGGCGTTTGGGGTGAAATCCCTATGCCTGCGCACCCAAACCTTTCTAAGGAGGATGCTGAGCAAATGGTCAAATATGTCCTTTTGCTTAAATAATGAACAAATAACGAAATGTAAAGGAATTCCGGCATTGTCGGGATTCCTTTTTTGTTTAATAACATTCAACAGCCATGCAAAAAACCATATTATGGATAGCTATGCTATCCTTTTCTCTAGGGCTCAATGCCTGCGGGCCTTCCGATAGAGGTTCCGAAAAAGTCACCAGGGAAGAAACCAAAATTTCCGCAAAAGAAAATGGGGAGTGGATCACTCTTTTCGACGGGAATGACCTCAGTGCCTGGAAAGGCTTCAAAAAAGAGCAACCCGGTGATGCCTGGAAAATCTCGGACGGATTGCTTTACCTGGATACTGAAAGCAAAAAAGAGGGTGCCACCGGGGGTGACCTGATCACCCGGGAGACTTTTGGTGACTTTCACCTTAAGCTGGAGTGGAAGATTTCAGAAAATGGCAACAGTGGAATCATGTTTCATGTGCAGGATTCAGAGGATTACGGTGCAACCTATGAAACCGGTCCAGAATATCAATTACTGCATGATGAGGGTCACCCAGACGGAAAGATCGTCACCCATAGGTCTGGGGACCTGTATGACCTGATAGAGTCCACCAAACCAGCAGCCAATCCGGTAGGGGAATGGAACAGTACCGAAATCATCGTACAGGATGGCACATTGGAATTCTTCCTCAACGGGGTTCAAACGGTGAAAACCACCCTATGGGATGAGGATTGGGATCAAATGATTGCAGAGAGCAAATTCAAGGACATGCCCGGATTTGCCCAATACCAAGAAGGCCATATCGCCTTGCAGGATCACGGCGACAAGATCTGGTTTAGGGGTATTATGATCAAAGAACTGTAAGCCAAGGCAAGGACTGTGGGAAATCAGCCACTGTCTTTGCCACTTCCATTATTGGTGGTTAACGATAAGCCTGGTAAACTTTTAGTGAATGGGCAGGATCCAAAAATATTGGAATTCAATTAGACGTAGAAAACAATATAACACTACAAGGGAACAAAATTTTGGCTGAGATCGCTATTCATAACCTCATAAAAAATGCC
>PXCO01000083.1 GCA_003565295.1 Cyclobacteriaceae bacterium | reverse complement strand
TGAAAAAGCTAATGATGTTTTTCCTAGGTTTTTTTATGATGGGCCAAATGGTAAAAGCCCAGGAAGTGGTCAACGAAACCTTTAAGGAATGGAAGATTGTCACGGTGGTGGAATCCATCATCCCAATGGGGCTAGGCCGGTCCCGCATGATTGAAAACATGACCGAGGTGGAGACGGAACAGTTTAGGACTACAAGAACAAACGGGAAGAGGTCCGCACAAAGCTCTGTGAGAAGAAAGGACCTAAAAGTGGATCACTTTGATGAGGCCAAATTGTTGAATTTTTTCAGTGCCACTGGGATCAATTTCCAGAATATCGCTTCCAACGACGCCATGATTGCGTCTAGGGTGATGGAGCTTGAATCAGAGGGTTATAAATTGGTTTTTGTGACCAGTGCTGTTGAGAGCTATGCCGGTGTGGATGACGACAGTGGTTTGTTTATTACCAGGATGTTTTTTTGTAGGGAATATTTCTGATTGAATGCTGATACGCTTCTGTCGTGATCTGAATAGCATTCTCGGTAACAGTTTGCTTTAAAAATTGAAAGACCTGGTTACCTACCGGGTCTTCTTTTATCTTCTGAACCCACTCGGATCATGTGCTCAAAAAAAATAGCCGGTTAAGTCATAAAAAGGCACCATTCCAAAAGGGCAAACACCGTCGGGAACTTAGGTTATGCCGATTTAAGCAGTTTCAAAATGGCACATAAATACTTGAAAAGCCGAAGGTCATAGTTCAATAAGCACTATTTTTGGAAAAACAAGTAGTTTTTTAAATCACAAAACACGATCATCTCACCGGAGTTGCATATCGCATTTGATCAATTGATTGGGGACAATAAATGGGTTTCTTGTGGGAGTGTAGGAACCTTCCCTGTCCGATTTCCGTCCATTCAATAGCCGAATGACACAGGTAAACACGTTGACCCAGGCTTTCCGGGCGATGACCCAAGTAATTATTTTAAATGGCGCGTTAATATTAAATCCAAAGGGCGGTAAAGCGGGTACGGTGTACTTATGTCACCCTTTTCTGGTACATTCAGCACAACTTCACAGAGGAAGTATCCCTAAGTTTATGGCACAACCTCCATTGTTGCTAAAGGGCGAGTTGTCTATTTCGGACGCTGATGTTGGCTATTCCCCGGTTGAACAGGCTATTCGTAAAGCTTCAGATTAATTGGGATTTCTGATTGGAGGGCGATTTGTTACAGGTATTAAAACGGGGATTAGGCGCCATGAATAACTCGGCAATGCCGAGGTGTACCTATGGTTTCTAAAATACTTGGAAACAAAAACGGGAATAATCCTTTCGGAATTATTCCCGTTCCATGATTTAAAGACCGTAGTCAATAAGCCATGTCAGGCTACAGTTATTATGACATTCACTCAGTTTCCCAAGATCATGACCGTAGGTTTTTGACACAGTATGAGGAGCCTTTCGGCTTTCAACTTTAATAATGGTACATCTGCGGTTTCCCGTTTCAGGCACCGGCAACTAAGCCACAGCCCCTTTTGTTCCAAATCTCGTGTTCTGACCTTAGCCCGGGATACTACTCCCGACCTTTTATCTCTCACCTGATATAATCAAACTTAGCCAATACCTCCCTATATTCCAATTTTTCAGCTAAATATTTACAAACAATTTACCCACAGGAATTAATGGGTTATGCACAAGTTATTCACATTTGTTTGTGAGTTTAGTCTGTTTAGGAAGGGGTGTGAAATGTGAAACGTGTCTGCGATTAAGGTCAGACACAACAGGGGGGATGGTGAAAAAAGGTTTTTTTTCCGTTCAATCTCATTTTTTCTTTGGAGAAATTAGCAGCATGTACATCAGCCTCTCTCTAGGCTGTGTTGCGAATCAGTTTCGGTGGAAAATGATGTTTTTGGGTTGTATGCCTCCCGCTTCCCGAACCCAACGCTCACCCAGCCCTGCTTCGGGATAAACTTCTCGCCCCATATTAAGTCCCATATAAAAAAAAGACTCGGTTTCTCAACCAAGTCTCTTCTCTCTATTGTGATCCCGCTGGGGCTCGAACCCAGGACCCTGACATTAAAAGTGTCATGCTCTACCAGCTGAGCTACGGAATCGTTTATTTAATTATTCTTATTAAGTGATCCTGTCAGGACTCGAACCTGAAACCTACTGCTTAGAAGGCAGTTGCTCTATCCAGTTGAGCTACAGGACCAATTTTTTCACGCATCATGCCCGGGCTTCATTCCCTGGACTCACCTGAAACCTTCCCGACGAAAAAGTCGGGATGCTCTATCCAGTTGAGCTACAGGACCAATTTTTTCACGCTTCATTCCCTGGGCTCACCTGAAACCTTCCCGACGAAAAAGCCGGGATGCTCGATCCTCTCAATATCCATCGGTATGAACTACAGGAACTTTTACTAATTAAAAAAGGACTCAAAAACCTTTTCATGCTTGTTTTTGACCCCTTTCGCAAAAGCTTGTGCAAAGGTAAGGCAAGAATTTATAATTTCACAACATTGCCTACTAAAATTAATACAAGGCTTTGTATTTTTATGCCCGGCTTGTATTAGCCTCCTATCCCTCAGCTCCCTCCAAATGGCTAAGGAAATCATTAGGGTGGATGAGATTTGCTGGAATAGTATGACCAAAGAAAATGAGTGAAGATACACATACGGCTATCGAAGATTTTTACGCCAAAAAGATAAAGGAAATTCATCCCAGAGCAATTAAGTGCTGCCATTCCTCTATGCCTATAAAGGAAGCTGCCAGGATGATGGCACATGAAAAGACCAGTTGCATCTTTGTGGCGGATGAATCAGACAATATTTTGGGATACGTCACAGAAATTACCCTCAGGGACAAGGTTATTGCGCAAGGGCTTTCCGTGGATGCTCCGGTTTTTTCCATTATGGACACCCCTATTGTTTCTATGGATCAGGAAGCACTTGTATATGAAGCTCTGATCCATATGTTCCAGACCAAAACCCGCTATTTATTGGTGAAATCCGGCAATGATTTCGTGGGCATGATCAGTAGGAACAAAATTCTAACAGAGCCTTCAAATTCCCCCTTCTTATTTATTCAGTCCGTAAAACAAGCCACCACAAAGGAGGAACTTCGCCAAAAGTGGTTTCAGGTGCCGGACCTGGTGTACCGTTTGATTCAAAGAGGAGTGAGGTCAGAAATTGTCAATCAGATAATTTCTACCATTGCTGACACGGTGAGCCTGCAAGTCATAGAAAATGTGCTCAGGGAAAAAGGACCTGCACCGGCAGCCTTTGTCTTTTTCACCTTGGGAAGCGAAGGCAGGATGGAACAGACCCTGAAAACCGACCAGGATAATGCCATTATCTATGAGGACAAGGCCAATGAGCAGCGGGAGACGGTAAGGGCATACTTTCTGGACTTTGCCTTTGAGGTTTCGCAGCGTCTCAACGACATAGGGTTTTCCTTTTGCGAAGGCGGTTTCATGGCCAAAAACCCTAAATGGACGCACTCATTGAGCCATTGGAAAAGGAATTATGAAACATGGTTTCAAGAATCCTCACTTGAAACGGTGAGGAAATATGCCACCTTCTTTGATTGCAGGGCAATTTATGGGGATTTCACTTTGCTGTATGAATTAAAAGCTTTTATGGGGCTGCAGCTTCAGCACCCCCTTGAACGCTTTTTCTTCAATATGACCCAAAATGCCCTTCAGTTTGACCCCCAACTTACCTGGCTAAAAAACATACGTACCTTCACGGTGGGGGATGAAAAGGTGTTTGATATAAAAAAGGCCATGAGCCCCATGGTGGAGGCAATCCGAATTTACGCCCTTTATAATAGGGTATTTGAGACCAATACGGGAAGACGCTTGAAAATACTGACCGAAAAGGGGGTCTTCGATGAAAAATCCTCTCAGGAACTTTATCAAGCCTATTACTACCTGATGGAAATTCGCCTGCAGCGTCAGGCCTGGAGGATAATCAAAAAGCAAAAGTCCCCTGAAAACTATATTCCTGTGGACAAACTTACCAAGGTGCAGGTGGCCGCCATACGGGAAACATTCAAAGTGATTAAAGACCTTCAGTTAAAGATCAAAGTCGAGTTTACCAAGTCCTTTTAGCCCTTTACCACAAAACACTTTTTACCGAGGGTTTAATTTGGTAGTTTCGCAAACGAAAAAATGACCTGATTTATCCCTTTCGGGATTTGTATGAAGCATAAGAATTCACAGTTCGGGACAGATCCCATTGGAAAATTACTTTTACAACAGGCGGTTCCGGCAGCAGTGGGAATCTTGGTGCTTTCCATTTATGGTATAGTGGACACCATTTTCGTTGGCAGATTTGTGGGTTCGCTGGGCATTGCCACCATTACAGTTGTGCTTCCCATCACCTTTCTGATCTCAAGTATTGGTATGTCCATTGGGGTAGGGGGCGCCTCCATTATATCCAGGGCCTTTGGGGACAAAAACCCGAGAAGGGCTTTCAACACCTTTGGCAACCAGATAGGAATGACCCTGACGCTTGCCCTTTTATTCGTTGGCTTGAGCTTTTATTTTCAAGATGGAGTATTAAAACTCTTTGGGGGTAAAGGGGATGTTCTGGAACCCTCTAAAGATTATTTCGGGATTATCCTGATAGGGATCCCTTTTCTGGCCTGGGCCATGATGAGCAATAACGTGATCAGGGCGGAAGGATACCCTAAAGTGGCCATGTATACATTGATTGTACCTGCCATCTTCAATATTATCTTAGATCCCATTTTTATTGTAGCCTTGGACATGGGATTAAAGGGGGCGGCATGGGCCACCACCATTTCTTATATGGCCAGTGCGTTGTATACGGTTTGGTTTTTTGTTTTTGGCAAATCATCCATGCGGTTGAAAGCGGAATGGCTTAAACCTAACCTGAACATCGCCACAGAAATAAGTTCATTGGGTGCCGTGACCTTGGCAAGACAGGGAACGGTGAGTATATTGGCCATAGTGCTTAACAACGTGCTTTTTAGCTATGGTGGAGAGATGGGACTCTCTGTGTATGGCGTGATCAATAGGGTGATGATGTTCGCAAATTTCCCGGTTTTGGGAATTACCCAGGGCTTTGTGCCAATTGTGGGCTTTAACTATGGGGCCAGGTTGAAGGGCAGGGTACACCTTGCCATACAATTGGCTTTGAAATCTTCGACGCTGATAGCCCTGGCTATTTTCACACTTATCATCTCATTCACCAGTCCCCTGGTGCAGGTTTTCACAGCCGATCCTGAACTCATCGAGCAGAGTGTGCCTGCTATGCGCAAAGCTTTTCTCGCCACTCCATTATTGGCCTTTAGCCTGATTGGTAGTGCCTATTTTCAGGCAGTTGGCAAGCCCAAACCTGCCCTGTTGCTTGCTCTCAGTAAGCAGGGCATATTCTTGATTCCCCTGGTTTACATTATGCCCATGTTCTTTGGACTAGAGGGAATTTGGTTTGCTTTTCCCCTGGCCGATACTGGTGCTGCGGGCATATCTTATTATTACCTGAAAAAGGGGGAAGAGGTGCTTTGATTCACCAACCATATTTATCCGGCGACCAGTCCTTTTTTACCAGATTTTGCTGCACCATTAAGAGTTTATTGTTTTCCAAATCCCCCGATAATATCACACCAGGTCCCAGGATACTGCCCGTGCCCATTTTGCTGCCCGGTAGTAAGATGGCATTGATGCCTGTGCGGCAATGATCCCCTATATAGCAGGCGTTGGCAAGTTCCTGGCTCTTTAGGCTTTCCTTCCTTCCCTTTACTTGCTGAGTTTGGAAGGAATCGTCAAACCTCAAAGACCCACAAACGGTCCCTGCACCTATATCGGTGTTTTCTCCTACTATACCGGCAATCTCCATGTAATGATACAGGTATACATTGTCAAGCAAAACCCCACTCAGCTCCGAACCATGCAGGACCTTGCAGCGGTTACCCACCACACTTCCTTTCTCAATATAGCACCCGTACCCGATTTGGCAGTTATCTCCTATGCAGTTATCCCCTTTAATAAATGCACCAGCATCTATATGAGTATTTTCTCCCACCCATAGATTGTCCTCCACTATCACATTCCTTCCTATGGAGGAGTTTTTTCCCAACCTTACAAATCCCCCCAGGTGTGCACTCTTGTCAATATGGGCTCCTTCCTCAAGCTGATTAGCCTTCAATTGCTGACAATTGATTTTTGCTTGTTCATAATTGGCCTCGAGGAGATGCCAGGGCTTATCTAAGTCTAGCCAATGACCTGTGGCCTGCACCGCCCTTAGCTTCGCCCCATCTTCAACCAAATCAGAAAGTACTCCCTCCAGATAAACTTCTTCTGGAGGCATCACCCCTACGTCCACACGGGGAAAGTAGGCAGCGGAATTGACTAGTTTGCTTTTCCACTCCAAAGGAAAGGCAAAGCCCAAAAACTGATGGGTGGTTTTTTCCCTGCTATGCCCAATTATTTCCTTGACATATTCTTCCTTTCCATCCAGCAGGCAACCAATGTGGTTTTTTCCGGATTCCTTGAGCTTGCCGACTAGGGCGGCAGGTTCTTTGCATTTCAGGAGTCGTTGCAGGTCGTTCTCCTCATATAGGACGTCCCCATAAAGGACAATCACTTGCTTATCGCTTATCCCCTCCAGCCCCTTAAGCAGTGTTTCGGCCGTGCCTTTGGTAGGGCCTACATCATGGATATTCAGAGAAGGGTCGTTTCTGAAATAATGCTGGATTTTTTCTATTTTATGGTGGGCAGCCACCCTTATCTGCGTTACTCCTAAATTCCTCAATATTCTTGTCTGGTGGAAAAGTAGGGGTTCATTGCCCACGGTCAACATGGACTTAGGGCGGATTAAATTGTAGGGCCACATCTTACTTCCTTTCCCTGCTGCTAAAATTATTGCCTTTTCCATTGGTGTATTAGGGTTTGCTCTTAAATCTGTTTGATCCCAGTCTTTTCCTCAACTTTCTCATAAATGCATCTCCTGGATCGTTTTTCTCGGTAAGGTAATTATGGTCAGTTTCTTTCCATAATATACTTCCCCTAAATGCCTGGTATTCATGATGGCCGATCACATAGGAAATGTCATGCCTTTTGGCCAAGAAATTAATCAAATCGGCATTGGCTTTAAGTTGAGCCCGGGTCAGGGGTGCATCAGGCCCCCCTATATTTTCTATACCTATGGACATGTAATTTAGGCCAATGGTATGTCTGGCAAAGGTGGTATCGGGGAGAAGACGGAAAATTGCCCCATCCCTGTCAACCAAAAAATGGGCAGAAACATTTAAGCTACTGGCAGAATTGAGGTCAGGTCTGCCGCCTAGGTACACCGGGTTGAATACTTCATAGGTGTCTTCCAGGTTGTACACCGCGGTCCAATGCACCACCACCATTTGGGGTTCTATCTTAGCTTCTTGTTTAGTTATCCCATGGCGTTTTTCCAGGTAATCCAGAGACAGCGTTTCCCTTTCCTCATTAAATAGTATTGGTTTCTCTATGATGCGAAATGTGGGTTTACTGCTGGAACAGGCCTGAATAAAAAAAGCAATAAAAAGAGAGATGAAAGATAAACTTTTGCTTGCGACCATAGGGGTATGTTGGAAGAATGCCTAATGTAAACAAAAATTAAAAAAGCTCCAATCAATCGATCGGAGCCTTTTTTATAATACAAACCTAACCAACTTTAATCTCTTACAATGTCTTTTTACTTTCTACTTATATATACGACAAAACTAATGTGGGGGATGAAAACTTGATGTGACAAAAGTCATATTCCGAGCTGATTTTTTCCAAAAAAATGTTAATTACCGCTAAGCCATTCTACCCCAAGCTTTTTCGCCAGCTTTTCAAGGTCTTCCACCACTGCAGGCAATAAGGGAATTCCTTTTTCCTTTCTTTCGGCTTCCAATTCCCTCTCCGGGTCTCCGGGTATGAGTACACGTTCTTGACCATCAGTGGGTTTCGCTTCCCTGAACCGCTTGATCCATGTGTCCATGTTCTCCTTAAATTCAACAGCTGGCCTGAAAGCATCCACCCTCATGGCACCGAAGAAATGTCCCAGCCCCTCGCCAACTGGGTGTGGGTGGGGTTCCAGGAATGCCACAAACGGAGGCACCCATGGCCCATAATTGGCACCTGAAAGTACTGCAGAAAAAATATCCACCACCGCACTGAGTCCATATCCCTTATGGCTGCCATGTACCCTGTCTCCACCCAGGGGAAGTAGTGCGCCACCTTCTTTTACCCCAAAGGGGTTAGTGCTTGGTTTTCCTTCCTTGTCTTGTAACCAGCCAGAAGGGGCTTCTTCCCCTTTCCTCATCAATATCTCCAATTTACCGTTTGCGGCTGTGGTGGTGGCCATATCCAAAACAAAGGGGGGCTGTTCCTGTGCGGGTATGGCCACAGAGATTGGGTTGGTGCCCAGCAGGCGCTCCTTGGAAAAGGTGGGACTCACCAATGGACTGGCATTGGTAAGGGAAATTCCTATCATGTCCTTTGCCAAGGCTTTCATGGAATGATAGCCGGCTATGCCATAGTGGTTAGAATTTCTTACTGCTACCCAGCCCGTGCCGGCATTTTTGGCCTTATCCATTGCCACCTGCATGGCGAAAGGGCCCACTACCAGGCCTAATCCCCCGTCCCCGTCCACTACGGCGGTGCTCGGGGTTTCATGTACTACTTTTGGACGGGGATTGGTATTCAACCTATTCACCTCCCATAGTCGCACATATCCCGATAGCCGGGCCACACCATGGGAATCCACCCCTCTCAAGTCTGCGGAAAGTAATACGTCTGCGGCAGTTTCGGCGTCTTTTTCGGGACATCCAATCTTTTGTAAAGTTTCTTTAGTGAAGGTAAGTAGGGCCGGGTAGGAGTAATGCTTCATCTCAAATGCTGGGTTTTGGAATAGATAGGGTGCAAAATTGGTAAAAAACCCAAAGAGTAAAAAATAAGCAGGCAATCATCATTTTTCCATAGTGGCCAGGGAAGTGAAAATAGTGCCCCTTTTGTATTGAAGCAACTCTGCAATGGCACCCTCCTTAAGGCTGTAGGGGGAACAGGTTATGTGCTCTACCTGAAGATGGGTTAGAATGTATTGGATAAGGCAACTGGCCACTACGATCATGTCCACACGCATGGGAATCATTCCCTTAATCTTAAGCCTTTCCTGTTTATTAAGCCCTACCAGTGCAGCAAGGATTTCCCGGAAGGCATTTAAAGGGATGGCTTGGCCTTGGGGAGAGCTGTTTTTGGTAGTACCGGTTTTGGCCAGGTAGATATCGGATAGGGTATCAAAGGTACCTGATGCGCCTATTAATTGCTGGGGTTGGAACTTGAGTATGGCTTCAACCAGGGGTTGTAGATTTTGATGAAGGTAGTCATTGAGCCTGCCTACCTCTTTAGTTAATATGGGGTCATGGCTATGGAATAGGTCTAACATACGCTGTCCCCCGATTTCAAAACTCCTTTTCCAGGAAATTTCATGCTGATTGCCGATAATAAATTCCACGGAGCCTCCCCCAATGTCCATCATCAGGGAAGTGCTTGTATTTAGGCAACCACTGAGCCTAATTCCCCCATAGATGAGCTCTGCTTCCCTGTTTCCGTCAATTATCTCCACCTGAAGGCCGAATTTTTCCCGTATTTCCCGCACAAAATCCTTCCCATTAGCAGCATTTCTTACCGCACTGGTTGCAAAAATAACGGTTTCCCTGATGTCTTCCCCGGCAATCAAATGTTGGAAATGGGCGAGGGTATGGAAGGCCCTTTTTTGAGCATCCGGAAGAATCCTGTTTTGGGAAATGCCCCCCTGTCCAATTTTGACAGGAATTTTTTCCTTGTACAGGGTTTCGAATCTTCTTCCATTTACGCTAACCAATAACAAATGAAAAGTATTGGTGCCCATGTCTATTACTGCTGCCTTCCGGTTCATAGTGCCCGCCAAATTATTTTGCGAATATAGGAAGTTTATGGAAAATCAAACCCATGCATACCTTTATATTCAAAAAAATGATGTTTAAACAACCTGATTCGACTAATCTCACAGTTTTCATTTTTGCAATATTGGGATGACCTAAACCCTGACGGGGTTTTAATTTTCTTCTTTCGGTATGAAATCAGTACATGTACTGGGTTTCCATCCTCGATTATTTTTCATAATGGGGGGGACTCCCTATATTTGGTCAAACTCATGATGAATGGCGAAAGAAAACCAACCCAGCGGCAGGACTGATAAGGCCCGGAAAAATCAAGAATTGGAGGAGATGAACCAACTCGCCCTTAAAGGTGGAGGGGAAAAACGCATCTCCGCCCAGCATAAAAAGGGTAAACTTACCGCCAGGGAGCGGCTGGACTTATTGTTAGACAAGGGCTCATTTCAGGAACTGGACCGCTTTGTCACCCATCGGGGTAAAGACTTTGACATTGACAAAGAACAGTACCTTGGTGACGGGGTGGTCACGGGTTTCGGAACGGTCAATGGCAGATTGGTTTATGTGTTTTCTCAGGATTTCACGGTTTTTGGCGGTTCTCTCTCCGAGACCCACGCCGAAAAAATCTGTAAAATCATGGATATGGCCATGAAAAATGGTGCACCGGTAATTGGCCTTAACGATTCGGGCGGCGCAAGGATACAGGAAGGGGTGAACTCCTTGGGAGGATATGCGGACATCTTTTATAGAAACACCCTGGCCTCAGGGGTTATCCCACAGCTCTCTGCCATTATGGGGCCGTGTGCGGGTGGTGCCGTTTACTCCCCTGCAATAACTGATTTTATCATTATGGTAGAGCAAACATCCTATATGTTTGTGACCGGCCCCAATGTGGTGAAAACGGTGACTCAGGAACAGGTGACCGCAGAGGAACTGGGGGGTGCTTCAGCCCATGGGACCAAAAGTGGGGTAACGCATTTTTCCTGTGCCAATGAATTGGATTGTATGGAGCATATCAAGCGTTTATTGTCTTATATCCCCCAAAACTGTGAAGAAGAGCCTCCTACGATGCCCTATGATTCCAATGGGGATGAGTTGCGGGGGGTACTCGATGAACTCATTCCTGAAAATCCTAATCACCCCTATGACATGCGCGAAGTGATAGAAGGGATCATGGATCGGGATAGCTTTTTGGAAGTGCATAAGGATTTTGCTGAAAATATCGTAGTGGGTTTTGGTAGGCTTGGTGGAAAGAGCATAGGCATAGTAGGCAATCAACCTGCAGTTTTGGCGGGTGTACTGGATATCAACTCGTCTCGGAAAGCTGCCCGTTTCGTGCGTT